>RFTR01000220.1 GCA_009923345.1 Betaproteobacteria bacterium | reverse complement strand
TGCCTTGGTTGTTTGGTTTCCTGTTTCATCACACATGCACATGGTGCTGTGTTCTGTCACCCTTCATGGAGTAGTTGTGCGCACCATCCTTGATAGCGGTTCGTTGCGGTCACCGGGCCAGTTGATCTTGATTGTGGGGAGTGTCGGTCTGGCATGGTCAAACGTGGTGGCGTCACGGGGCGTTCCACTCGAGCACTTTACCGGTGCGGTCATCATTCATGGAATGTTCGCCACGGCGGTGGTTGCTGCACTGATCATTTTTCGCATGCCTCGTTGGTGGGGTACCGCTGGCGGCTGGGCAATTGTGGGTTTGGGCCTGTTGGCAGTTGCCAGCCGTGGACCGGTTTCGCGTCAGGCATTGAATTTGATCACCTACGCTCTCGTTGCCGGGCCTATTTGGTGGGCGTCCCGTGAAGGAAACGGGAGTTGGCAGTTGCCGGTGGCGATGATCGTTTCTGTTGTCTGGCCTGTCAGCGCGATCCGCGATGTGCACATACCGGTAGATATTTCCAAGTCTGGAAAGGGTGGGATATTTCGTTTCGATGCCGGTTGGCCTGATGGGCAGAGCCTGATTGAGCACCGGATGCGCTGGGACCGTTCCCGTGGGTTGGCGCCATCTGCGGTGGGAATTGAGGTTGGCGAAGGATGTGATCCGGTGGTACGTCTGGAGGGCTGGGTTGCCAGGGTAGGTTCGAAGGCAGGCCAGCCCGGGGGTCTCGTCGAAGTTAACGGATCGAGGCATCTAGGTTTCGCGCAGAGAGCATCACCTGAAACTTGGATATTCAGGCTCGAACAGGATGACTGGTCCTCAGATGGCGATCTCACAATACGGATCAGGCTCAATCCTTTTACTTCTGCCTGTAGCTTGCTTGCAATGCGTTGGACATCAGCAGCATCTGGAGGGGTTGGTGCGTCAGCGACGGTATCGGGCGAAGCACGGACTTCCGGCGTGTTCGATCCTGCATCCAGTGCCTTACGTGCCGGCGTCTTGTTGATCCGCCCGGTTGAGATTGACGCAGTTCGATGACCAGTTGGCAGAAGCTCCGTGATAACCCTCCGGCAGGACGATTGCTGGAACGCGAGACTGCACGTGGAGCCACGATCGTTCACATTGCTGGCTTCGGTGTGTTCGTGCTTGTGCTTGCAGGAATCCGGTTGGCTACCGGGCCTTGGTACCACCTCTACAATCCGGTCGACTCCCGCCTGCTGTCAGGATGGCCGGTTGAGTGGGAGGTGTACTACTTCCTTCCCCACTTTTCGAGTTTTGTAGGGAATGGCTCACCGTTTGATGGATTGGCACCCGTTCATCTTAGGGTGCTCATACCGATGGCGGTTTCGGCCATCCTTGCAAGTGTGACCGGGTCGGCGTATTGGTCGGTTGCGATAATTGACCTGCTCGGATGGACTGCTGCGACAGTTGCCGTCTTCACGATTGCCCGGTTTGGACGACTTTCAAACCGGGTGGCGCTTATCAGCGGTGTTGCCGTCGCGACATCACCCTTGTTCATATCCCAAATGTGGATGCATGTGTTTCATTTGGTCGAGTTTGCGAGTCTTCCAGTAGGCCTGCTTGTTGGAATGGGGTTCGTGTCCCGGGCATACCGTGCCATCGTCGGTGAAACTTCACTGGGGGGTGTAGTACTCCGCTTTGCCGGGATGCTCGTCCTTCTAAGATACTTCTACGTGTATCAGGCAATCGTCGCGCTGCTCTTGGCGACGGATTTGCTCAGACTGGCCACCAGTCAATTCCAAGAAGACAGGCGCTTGCTTCGTGCAATGCAGGCCGGTACGTCTGCTCTCGGATTGTTGGCTGGAGGGATGCTACTCGCCCAGTTGGTCACCGCGGTGATTGACGGAATACTCACGACCGCAGGGCTTGCTCCGCACGGATACCTTGATGCCGTTGCAGAGCCGACGACACTTGTCCTCGCCTTTGCTGCCGGTGGTGTGTCGGGGAGTGTTCGCCTCGTTTGGGAAGCGCTTGATGGTGCCCTGCGCCTGATGTCGGCTTCTTTTAATCCGTTCGTTTTGTGTGCTGGGTTTCTTGGTATCTCGCTGAGTGGATCAAGGCTGGCAGTCCTTGGGTGCGCACTGGTCGTGATCACCATAATTGCCACAATCGTGTATCCGGCTCCGTGGACGGCCATGACGGCGTATCCATTTGTTTACATCGGAGTTGGCGTTGTGTGCGATTGGCTTGGTCGGCTAGCAGGTCGTTTGGTTGAAGAGATTGCGGTTCGGGCGCGTTGGTCCATTGGCGATCGAATGCAGTGGATTGTCAAGGCCGCCTCGTGGTCGGGCTTGTTCCTCGTTGTGGCGTTAACGAATGGTGATCTGTGGGGCGACACCCGGTTTGCGATTGCGTGGTGGCAAAGTTACGCACACGTCCCACGGTACTAGGCTTGTATCCAATTTTGAATGGTTTGCCTCGCGTGTCCATACCCCGCGGTCAGCGACGCCGTTCCGACTAGAGGGATGAACCGTTCGAGCGCCTGCCTGCGTACTCTCCGACTGGGAGTGGCGGGGCTTATTGCAGGGGCAGGTCTCATC
>RFTR01000219.1 GCA_009923345.1 Betaproteobacteria bacterium | reverse complement strand
GTGCTCAGTGCTGACGCTTATGCTGCATTTGAAGAAACTGCCGCACCTGACGGATCGCCCAATATCGAAACGGGGCGCAAATACCGCGAGGCTATTTTGGAAGCGGGTGGCAGCAGAACAGCCATGGAATCGTTCAAAGCTTTTAGAGGGCGAGAGCCGCAACTAGATGCGCTCTTGCGGCATCAAGGCATGAACTGATCTAGACAAATCGCGTGTGAAACGAGAGTGAATCGAGAAAACGATTTTATTCAAAGGCCAAAGTCTTCACCCCGCTAGCAGTACCTAGCAAGCAAACTTGTGCTTTTTGGTGGGCAAAAACTCCCACTGTCACTACACCAGGCCATTGGCTGATGGTTGACTCGAATGCCAGTGGGTCTTTGATTTGCAACCCGGTCACATCTACGATGTGTTGCCCGTTATCGGTAACTAAAGGCTTGCCTTCTTTCATACGAACAGTTCCTTCGCCCCCCATCGCAGCAAACTGCTTGATCACACGGGCAGTCGCCATAGGGATCACCTCTATTGGTAGTGGAAAGGTCCCCAAAGTCTCCACTAATTTGCTTGCATCGGCGATGCATACAAACTTCTTAGACTGCGCAGCCACAATTTTTTCGCGCGTTAAAGCAGCCCCACCGCCTTTGATCATGAAGCCGTTGTGGTCAATTTCGTCCGCACCGTCGATGTAGACCGAGAGTTCATCAACATCCGCGGCTTCAAAGACTTTGATACCGCATGCACGCAAACGCTCAGTAGAAGCTACTGAACTAGAAACCGCGCCTTTGATCTCGTCTTTTATAGTTGCCAAGGCATCGATAAATTTGTTCACGGTAGAACCTGTACCCACACCCACAATCTCACCACGCACCACATATTGCAAGGCGGCTTGCCCCACCAAAGTCTTTAATTCGTCTTGTGTCAAGGCGGTATTCGGTAAGGGGTTGCTCATGGGCGAAAATCCTCGGATCATCAAAGATTGAGATTATCCATGTCGTTTTTGCCATATTCGTGGGCCCGCCCTTTTCTGTTCTCAATGGATGCTGAAGTTGCGCACGAGCAAACGCTGGCAGTACTAGCCAAAACGCAAAATACTCCTTTGCAATGCTTATATGCCCAAAAAAGGATTGAAGACCCTATCCAACTTGCCGGACTCAGCTTTCCCAACCGTGTTGGCCTAGCCGCGGGGTTGGATAAAAACGCCCAATGCATCGACGCCTTCAGCGCTTTTGGATTTGGTTTTATAGAAGTCGGCACCCGGCTTGGATTTAACAACCAAGGCTTAGACGCTTTTTTACACAATGTACAAAAAGCGAAGTTTCGCCAACAGTCTCAAGCGCGCCCCATGCTCTTGGGCCTCAACATCGGTAAAAACGCATCCACGCCCATTGAAAACGCTGCCGACGACTACCTCATCTGCCTAGAGGGTGTCTACCCGCACGCTGACTACATCACCGTCAACATCTCGAGTCCCAACACCAAAAACCTGCGCGAACTTCAAAGCGACGAAGCACTCGATGCGTTGATCTCTCAACTCTCTGCCAAACGCGCTGAATTAGCACAACGCCATCACAAGCAAGTTCCCGTCTTTATCAAAATTGCCCCTGATTTAGATGAGGCGCAGATTAGCGTCATTGCCAACACACTAAAAAAACACTGCACATCAGACGCTACAGCTTCTTGGGGCGTAATAGCGACCAACACCACCCTGGCACGTGAAGCTGTATCAGCTTTGCCACATAGCAATGAACCTGGGGGTTTATCCGGCAGACCTGTTTTTGAGAAAAGTAATGAAGTCATTCGTCAATTGCGACATGCCATGGGGCCTAGCTTTCCCCTCATTGGGGTGGGTGGAGTTTTGAGCGGTGAGGACGCAATTGCCAAGATCAAAGCAGGAGCTGATGTGGTGCAGATTTATACGGGCTTGATCTACAAGGGCCCAGCCTTGGTTACCGAAGCGGCAACTGCCATCCAATCATTGAGAGCGTAATTTGACCGGTTGTTGACAAAGATTACTCAATCACAACCGGCACAAACAATTTGTACCCTAATCGAGTGACCGCTTTGATACTGGGTTGCCCACCTAGGAGCACATCCATCTTGCGCCTGACACGGCTGACAACTTGCTCTATACGCAGCTTATTGGTGGGCTCTGGAAGGTCTATATCTCCGAAAACCTCAATCAACCTAGACATACTCAAAAGGTCACCTGATAGGGCCAGCTCTTGGACCAACTTGGCCTCGCTTACCGTCAATTTGATAACTTCTTTAGCAGGCGAGACAAGTTGCAATGCGGCCAAATGTAAAGACCAAACTTGGGTGTCAAATTGAGGGGAAATTCGTCTACAAAGATTTTGTAAAACGGTTGTTAATTCAGAGGGATTGACTGGCTTAGTCAGATAAACATCAGCGCCAGAATCGTAACCTTCGTGTCGGTCAATGCTTCTGACGCGGGCTGTCAGCATCACAATACCCATGGAAGGGTAAGCCAGTCGGACACGCTTGGCAATACTGATGCCATCTTCTTGGGGCAAGTTCAAGTCCAAAACGATGACAT
>RFTR01000218.1 GCA_009923345.1 Betaproteobacteria bacterium | reverse complement strand
CAAGGCCCTAAGGCCGAGGACTTGGTTGCAAAGCTTTTTGGCCAACACATCCGAGACATTAAATATTTCGGATGTATCGAAACGAGTTTGCAGGGTATACCGCTCGTATTGTGCCGCTCAGGATGGAGCAAGCAAGGGGGCTTTGAGTTGTTCCTGCGCGACGGAAACAAAGGGGATGCGCTTTGGGAACTTGTGAAGTCGCAGGGTCAGGAATATGGCATTGGTCCTGGCTCTCCCAATCATATTGAGCGAGTGGAAAGCGGACTGCTTTCCTGGGGTGGTGACACCACCCCCGACAGCAACCCCTTCGAAGCCAACATGGGCAAGTATGTCGACGTCAATACGTCCGTCAATTACATCGGTAAAGCCGCGCTTCAACGCGTCGCTGCAGAAGGACCGCAACGGTTGCTCGTTGGACTTGTACTTGACGGTACCGCCCCGTCTGCATGGCCCTTGGTTGAGCGCGTAGCAGTGTCGGCAAATGGTGAGGTAGTAGGAACAATGTCTGCCGTCATTTACTCACCGCGTATGGGGCGAACCATCGGGATCGCACAAATCCAGCGCACTGTTGTGGAAGCGGGCGATAGGCTTTTGGTGCATGCTCCGAACGGAGTTCAAGGGGCAACTTTGTCACCTTTGCCATTTCTGTAGCCACCTATCGTACCGAACGGCCATAGTTGGTCTAACCACTCTCATCGGTGTGAGGCTATGCGCCGTAACCTAGCAGCCCCTTGATTTCAAGAAAATCATGCATACCCCAATCCGCGTATTCGCGTCCGTTTCCTGATTGCTTGTAGCCCCCAAACGGGGCGTAGACATCCCAATCAGGGTAATTTATATGGACCTGTCCGGCGCGCAGCTGGCGAGCCACTGCGCGCGCATGTGGCAAGTTAGCAGACTGTACATAGGCTGCTAGACCAAATTCGCTTTCGTTAGCAATTTCTATTGCTTCTGCCTCGGTGTCATAGGGCATGATCGCCAGTACAGGTCCAAAAATTTCTTCCCTGGCAATAGTCATGTTTCGAGTCACATTACCAAACACAGTGGGACGGGCAAAATATCCGCGTTGCAGGCCCTTTGGCTTTCCAACACCACCTGCAACCAACATTGCACCTTCAGCGATTCCGGTCTCAATTAACCTTTGAACCTTTGAATATTGCCTCTCACTGATTAGAGGACCCATGGTAGTTCGTTCGTCCCGGGGATCACCAACTACTTGCTCTTCTGCTGCTTCAGCCGCGATTTCTAGTATCCGTCCGTGCAATGCTCGCGGCACCAACATCCGGGTTGGCGCGTCACAGGACTGCCCGGTATTACTCATGCAACTTTCTACTCCTTTGCGTACAGCAATTTCTAGATCGGCGTCCTCCAAAATGATATTGGGCGACTTGCCACCAAGCTCCTGCGCTACTCGCTTAACGGTGTCAGCAGCAGCTTTGGCAACCATGACGCCAGCGTGAGTCGAACCAGTAAAGGACACCATGTCTACACCCTTGTGGGCTGACATAAATTGCCCTACAGAAGGTCCGTCCCCGTTGATCATGTTGTACACACCAGGTGGAACACCCGCATCATGCAAAATTTCACTGAACACGATGGCACTGATAGGCGCCAATTCACTGGGCTTGAGTACAACAGTACAGCCACAGGCCAATGCCGGGGCGACTTTGCACATAATCTGATTCATCGGCCAGTTCCAAGGCGTAATGAGGGCAACTACTCCAATACCCTCTTTAATGACCCGAGTGTTGCCACGTTGAATTTCAAATTCATAACCCTCTAGCGACGCAATAGTCGCCTCCAAATGCACTTGACCGGCCCAGGTTTGGGCATCACGAGCCCACGCAAGCGGCGCACCCATCTCATCCGATAAAGCCTGTGCAATTTCGTCAGCACGGTCGTTGTAAATGGCCAGAATGCGCTTCAAAAGCGCAAGGCGTGTGGCCTTATTCGTTTTCGCAAAATCTGGAAAGGCAGCACGAGCGGCAAGTACGGCTTTATCGACGTCTGCGGAGCTCCCCAACGAAATCCGGGTGTAGGGTTCTTCCGTTGCAGGATTGATAACGTCAAAGCTTTTTTGAACCGATGGGTTTACCCACGCGCCATTGATATAGAACAGCTGATGATGATCCATGGTATTTGTTCTAAAAATTCAAATGCAGAAAGGAAGACGCCTGCGGAATGATGATTTTTTTCCGCAAACGCATTATAGTCTTATAACTTGTAAAATGCAAGTTAAAGGAATCACAACGCGCAACCTTGCACATGAGCTACGCAATCAGCTACGACGGAATTAAGCTTTACTACAAATCGGTAGGAAAGGGAGAGCCGTTATTGCTCCTAGCGGGACAAGCTTGTGACCATCGAGAATGGGATCGGGTAGCCCACGATTTGGGCAATCATTTTGAGGTCATCGCCTGGGACTACCGTGGCACTGGGAAATCAGACAAGCCTATATCACTGCCATACAGCACAAGAGGGTTTGCGTCCGATGCGGCAGCCATATTGGATACGTGCGGGCATCCTCGGGCCCATGTGTATGGTTTCTCGATGGGTGGACGGGTTGCGCAGTGGCT
>RFTR01000217.1 GCA_009923345.1 Betaproteobacteria bacterium | reverse complement strand
TTTGTAATAAATCATCAATGCATAGACTTCGGCCAATGCGCGGATTTCAGGCGCGAGTGTGACGCCATCGGGCGAAGGTTTTTTATCACGCCAATAGTTAATGGCCGCTTCGATATCGGTAATGTGAATACTGGCCATGGAAATAAATGCGTGTCTATCAATTACAAAGCAGAGAATGATAGCTGGGATGCTATGCTTTCACCGTTATGAAACTTCTTATTACTTGGGTTCTGCACGCTACGGCATTACTGGCTTTAGCCCACCTTTCCACCGGAATAGAAATTTCTAGCTTTGCCACCGCCATGGCGGCCGCCTTGTTGATTGGCTTTCTCAATTTATTTGTGCGACCTGCTTTGGTGGTACTAACGTTGCCCGTGACGTTTTTAACTCTTGGGCTCTTTTTGTTCATCATCAATGCTTTGATGTTTTGGGCAGCTGCGGAGCTGTTAGACGGTTTTAGAGTGAGCGGCTTTGCCTCTGCGCTTTTAGGCTCTTTGCTTTACTCCACCTTCTGCATGTTGATCGACTCAGCGCTCCAACATTTGTTCCCGCCGCAACCGCTCTAACTCGCGTAAACGCGCGTCGACGATAGACGCTTCTATATGGCCGCTTCGGTCTAGCTTGCCTTCTCTGGCCAATTGGTAAGCCACCGTTTGTGCCGCTTTGAATCGATCGAGCGCCGCTGCGTAATCTAACTCAGCGGCACGCGCCTCTGCTTGCGCACGGATAGCGTGCAAGGTGTCGCCTTGCAATTCATAAGCCGCCGACAAATACAGCCATGCATTCGCATCACGCGGCATTCGGTTGACCCACATCACCAAATCGTCCGACGCCAATTTACCTTGTGCAGGCAGTTGCGTTGCTACGCGACTTTGCGCCAATAACAAACGCGATGCACGGTCATGGATGTTGATCACCGATGTTTTGGTGCTGAGCAAATTAACAGCTTGCATCGCTTCGCCAGATTGCAGCGCCAGCTCCGCTTTTAGTAGCAACACCACGCGTTGTGCTGCGGGCTCGGTTAACGATAGCGCCTCTAAACGGGCAAAGGTTCGTCGCGCATTGACCCAATCCCGTTGGCGCATTTCCGCAAGTGTGGCGGCATACAAGGTGCCAGCTTGTCGCCACAGGGGCGCAGTAGGAACAGTGGTTGAGGCGGCTTGCACACTCAACCCACGCAATGCGTCAATACCTGGGTTAGCCAATACCAATGCGCGCGCTGACATCATGGCGTGCAAAGGAGTCGTTACTACGGGTGGACGTGCGGGCAATAACTGCTGCCTAGCTTGCGCATCCGCGATGCGCTCGGTTGTCATCGGATGGCTACGCAAATAAGGAAATGATCCGTTGTCGTTCAAACGCGCAGCCTGCTGCAACTTTTCAAACATCGTGACAAAGCCTTGTGGCTCGAAACCAGCGTCGGTCATCACACCGTATCCCACACGGTCTGCTTCGCGTTCCATATCGCGTGAAAAATTCAATTGGCTTTGTATAGCTGCTGCTTGGCCACCAACCATCACCGCATTGGCAGCACTCATGCCGCTCGCACTAGGCGTGCGACTCGCAGCCAACATGCCCAAAATCATGGCGCCAATCACCATAGGGCCTTGTCGGCCTTGTTGCGACATCATGCGTGCGATATGGCGTTGCGTCACATGGCTTAACTCATGCGCCAACACAGAGGCTAACTCGCCACCATTGCTCACCGCTGAAATTAAACCTAGATGCACGCCCAAATAACCGCCAGGCAGGGCAAAGGCGTTGATGCTGCGGTCACGAATCAGCGTGACTTCCCATGCAAATTGTTGTTCGAGTTCGGGCGTGAGTTCTCCGCGTTGCCGCGCTGCGTTGAGCAGCACTTGCCAAAACGATTGCACATAGTCGCCTAACACTGGGTCGTCTATGTAATCAGGGTCGCGGTAAATTTCTCGGGCGATGTTCTCGCCTAAACGGCGCTCTACGCCCAAAGGGATATCAATACCGTCGCCTAAATTCGGCAGTCGATTGCCTGACATCATCAGCGGAGGAAAACTGTTGGTTTGGCCATACAGTGGCTGCCCGCCCAAGGCGAGAGCAACACTTAACGCCAAAAGGCTTAGACGTCTGCACAACAGGAGCGGCCCTGCACATGCACGTGTGCATGAAGTATTTAGCGTGAAGAAAGATGGCGTGGGTGCAACTGGCATAAATAACAAGCCCCGTATGATGCGGGAGCATTCATGTTAACCCCTCTCGTCATACATACTTACGAACACCATGAGCACTTTCACCCACTTTGACGCCCAAGGCCAAGCCCATATGGTCGATGTCGCCGAGAAAGCCCACACCCACCGTATAGCAGTTGCAACTGGAGCTATCCAGATGCAAGCGACCACTTGGAAGTTGATTGAAAGCGGCACCGCAAAAAAAGGCGATGTGCTTGGCATTGCACGTATTGCTGGTATTCAGGCCGCCAAGAAAGCCAGTGATTTGATCCCCTTGTGCCACCCACTTGCGCTTACCCGCGTAGCCATTGAGTTTGATATGAATGCCGCTATTGATAGCGTGCAATGCAATGCAACTGTGGAGACGGTTGGGCCT
>RFTR01000216.1 GCA_009923345.1 Betaproteobacteria bacterium | reverse complement strand
CCGTGCTGCCGTTCGACTTGCATGTGTAAAGCATTCCGCCAGCGTTCAATCTGAGCCAGGATCAAACTCTATAGTTCGATCTTGATTTTTTTTCGCTCTTTCGAGCAACTCATAAAAACGGAATTGAAGTGAACTTCACTTCTATTCTCATGAGCGTTTGTATGTCAGTTAAGACATAGTTCCGAAGAACTTGGCAATCGCCATCAAACGCCCACGCTTATCGGCTGTAATTTTTTAAAGAACTACTCAGTTGCCTGATTGTCTAGGCTGTGATCAGCGAAGCCTTGCAGTATACATCGAATTTTGGATTTCTCAAAATTATTTGAAAATTTTTGATTCTTTGCATTTCTCGCTGTTTAGCACGTCATTTAACTGACTTGTAAATAGCGAAGCCTACCAGTATACACCACTTTTTGCGTCCAGCACAAGGCGCGCCAAAAACTCCTAGGGATAATGCCCCATGTCTCTAATCACCTTACAGCAAGCCCAGCTCTCCTTCGGCCATGTCGCCTTGCTCGACAGAGCCGAGTTTTCATTAGAAATAGACGAGAGGGTCGGTCTGATTGGTAGGAACGGCGCTGGCAAATCCTCGCTACTTCGCATCCTAGGCGGCCTTGAGAAGCCAGACGACGGCGATTTACGCGTTCAGCATAGCCTGCGCGTGACCTTTGTAGCGCAAGAGCCGCAGCTGGATGGCGACGCGACGGTCTTCGAGGCGGTGAGCGCAGGCTTACAACATGTACGTAGCCTGATAGATCGCTACACCACAGGCGAGGGCGACCTCACTGCCATGCAAAACGAGATCGAACTCTTGGACGGCTGGAACTGGGAGCAGCGGGTGGAAGAAACCTTGCACCGCTTGCACCTAGACCCCCAGGCACGGGTGAACTCCCTCTCAGGCGGCACCGCAAAACGCGTCGCGCTAGCGCAGGCCTTGGTAACGGCCCCCGACGTCCTGTTACTAGACGAGCCCACCAACCACTTGGACCTCGACAGCATCGAGTGGCTTGAACAATTGTTGGTTGGGTTCAAAGGCAGCATCGTCACCATCACCCACGACCGCACATTTCTAGACCGCGTCGCAACCCGCATCGTTGAGTTAGACCGCGGGCATTTACTTTCCTACCCAGGGAACTTTGGCCAATACCAAACCCAAAAAGAAGAGCAGCTTGCGCAAGAGGTCGTCATCACCGCCAAAGCCGATAAGTTGCTGGCGGGAGAAGAAGTGTGGATTCGCAAAGGCGTAGAAGCACGCCGTACCCGCAGCCAAAGCCGGATCGCAAGGCTTGAGGCCTTGCGCGCCCGTCGCGAAGCGCGACGCGACGCCGTAGGTCGCGTTAAGCTCGACCTCTCCAGTGGCGCGGCCAGCGGCAAAATCGTGGCCGAGCTTACCGACGTTTGCAAATCCTTCGGCGACAAAGTCATCGCCAAAAACTTTTCCGCTACCTTTTTGCGCGGCGACAAGATCGGCCTGATCGGCCCGAACGGCGTGGGCAAATCCACGCTGCTCAAAATGATTTTGGGCGAACTCGAGGCCGACAGCGGCAAAGTGCGCCAAGGTGCCAATCTGCAAGTCGCCTACTTCGACCAAATGCGCAACGCACTTGACATGGACGCCACGCTCGAGGACTTCATCAGCCCCGGCAGCGAGTGGATCGAGATTGGCACCCAACGCAAACACGTCAAGAGTTATCTCGACGACTTCTTGTTCTCTCCCGCACGCGCCAATTCTCCCGTGCGCTCGCTCTCTGGCGGCGAGCGCAACCGCTTGCTACTGGCACGGTTGTTTGCGCGCCCCGCCAATGTTTTGGTGCTGGACGAACCCACCAACGACCTCGACATTGACACCCTAGAACTACTGGAAGAATTGCTGCAAAACTACGACGGCACAGTGTTCATCGTGAGCCACGACCGCGCCTTTTTGGACAACGTAGCCACCAGCACTTTGGTATTCGAAGGCACAGAGACGCAACCCGGTTTTTGGCGTGAATACGAAGGCGGCGTACAAGACTGGCTGACCCAATCCAAAAGGGCTAGCGGCTTGCAGGCCATCAAACTGAGTGGGGCGCAAAGTGAAAACGATACACAGCGCGCCAAAGGCAAATCCACTTCAACAGCAAAGCCTAAGTCAGACACCCCAAACGCAACGCCATTAGGCCTGGAAACAGCAGCCTCTAACAACGCAAACAACAAAATCACGGACAGCACTAAGCCAGCCACCAAACCCCGCAAACTCAGTTACAAAGAGCAACGCGAGTTAGATAGTCTTCCCGATCGCATTGCCGCCTTAGAAGACGAGCAAAAGCAAGTGCAAGCCGACTTGGCCGACCCCAAGCTCAACGCCAGCGATGTGGCCAAAGTGGCCCAACTCCATGCGCGCGATGTGGCGATTGAGTCAGAGCTCATGCAAGCACTCGAACGCTGGGAGGCGCTTTCCAGCTGAATTCGTCCCACCTGCGACTCTGTCACCACAGATTCAAGGCCAGAATTGCCCAACCCCTTAAAAATCTTCACAGCATTACGCACAAACACGCATGGGACAGCTCTACCTCGTTCGCCACGGCCAGGCCTCGCTGGGTGCCGCCGACTACGACCAAC
>RFTR01000215.1 GCA_009923345.1 Betaproteobacteria bacterium | reverse complement strand
CCGATACCTAGTTTTTGCGCCGCTTCGATACGGCGGCCGCGTGTGCTGGCCAAAGCCGTTTGAATCAGCCGAGCTTCGACACGATTCACCATAGCGTCCCACACATCGGTACGACCCGCTACCAAAAGACTCATGGCTTCGGCTTCAAAGCCTTGTTCCCAATCAGCACCTGGCAAATTAAGCACTACGGGAGTCGCTATGGCTTTAGAACTTGCTAATTGCGATTCATCTTCGTGGGCGTGTGCGCTCGTTGTAACGTCTTCCAAAACATGTTGCGCCATAGGGCCTGATTCATTGGCAAGCCCCAACACCTCTGGCGGCAAATCTTTGGGCTCAATCACCTGGGCTGGTGCCATCACGGTGAGCCAATGGCAAATATTTTCGAGCTGGCGTACGTTTCCAGGGAAATTGAATAAATTCATCCGCGATTGCGCTGCATCCGAAATGCGCTTAGGTTCTACACCCAATTGCTGGGCACTTTGCTGTAAGAAATGGCGCGTCAATGTAGGGATGTCTTCTCTGCGTTCGCGCAGTGCGGGCAAGCGCAAACGAATCACGTTTAAGCGATGAAATAAGTCTTCGCGAAATGCGCCTTCCTTGACGCGTTTCTCCAAGTCTTGATGGGTAGCGGCGATCACACGCACATTGGCTTTGATGGCACTGTGTCCGCCCACACGATAGAAGTTGCCGTCGCTGAGCACACGCAATAAACGGGTTTGCAAGTCGAATGGCATGTCACCGATTTCATCTAGGAATAAGGTGCCGCCTTCGGCTTGTTCAAAACGCCCTCTTCTGGTGGCTTGCGCACCAGTGAATGCACCGCGTTCGTGCCCAAAGAGTTCGCTCTCGAGCAAATCTTTGGGAATAGCAGCTGTGTTGATGGCGACAAAAGGACCTTTGGTTCCGGTGTCACCACGTGGTGAATGTTTGTGCAGCGCACGCGCTACGAGTTCTTTGCCAGAACCGCTTTCTCCCGTGATCATCACAGTGACATGGCTTTGGCTCAAACGCCCAATCGCACGAAACACGTCTTGCATCGCAGGTGCTTGGCCCAGCATTTCTGGTGTGGCATCTTGCAAATCACTTTGCGCTTGTTCGCGCTGGCTCTCATCAACAGCACGGCGGATCAACTCGACAGCTTTGGGTAGATCAAAAGGTTTGGGAAGGTATTCAAAAGCACCGCCTTGGAAAGCGGATACCGCACTGTCTAAATCTGAAAACGCCGTCATGATGATGACAGGCAACATGGGCATGCGTTCTTTGACTTTGGTCAATAAGTCCAAGCCAGAGCCACCAGGCATCCGGATGTCACTGACCAAAATCTGCGGAAGTTCGTCTTCGCTAGCTTGACTTAAGGCTTGCAATACTTCACGCGGAGAGGTAAAACTACGAGTAGGCAAGTTTTCGCGCAACAGTGCCTTCTCCAGCACAAAGCGGATTGACTGGTCGTCATCAACTATCCAAATCGGTTTCATTTCAACGCTACTTTCTTTTTTTCAAGCCAAAGGAATCACGATTTTGAAATCTGTTCGCCCGGGCTCGCTGTCACACTCAATCAATCCATGGTGTTGCTGAATGAAGGTTTGGGCCAAATTCAGCCCCAACCCCGATCCACCGTCTCGGCCAGATACAAGCGGGAAAAACAAGCGGTCCTTGATTTCTTCTGGAACACCCGGTCCGTTATCTATAACATGCAATTCCAGTGCCAACCTATAGCGATTTTTTCCAAAAGTGACTTGTCGATTGATACGCGTTTTAAGGACAATTTGCGCATCTCCAGACGCCACCCGCTCTGACAGTGCATGGGCTGCGTTATGCACGATATTGAGCACAGCTTGTATCAACTGTTCACGATCGCCCCGAATTTCAGGAATAGAGATGTCGTAGTCACGCACCACCTTCAGACCACGAGGAAATTCAGCCAACACCAAAGAGCGCACACGTTCGCACACCTCATGGATATTCACATCCCCCACCACATGTGGGCGACGGTGAGGCGCCAATAGGCGGTCAACCAATAACTGCAAGCGATCTGCTTCATGCACGATAACCTGGGTGTATTCCACCAAGTCGCGACCTGCCACTTCCATCTGAAGTAATTGGGCGGCGCCACGGATACCGCCTAGTGGGTTCTTAATTTCATGGGCTAAGTTGCGAATAAGTTCTTTGTTGGCCTGTGCTTGATCAATCAAGCGGTCTTCACGCTCTAGGCGCGCCTGCTGTTCGAGTGGTAGCAACTCAATCAGTACTTCGTTATCGTTATCCGTAGGAGCAACGATCACATGCACCGGCAAAGGTTCCGTCAGAGGTCTGCGCAAATGGGCGTCATAGCGCATCACGGCAAAGGCGTTGCTTTGAGCACCCTTTAAAACACTTTCAAAACCCGATGGCTTAAGAAAGTGTTGTGACAACGAGTCACCCACGATATGGCGTTTCGATACGCCCAGCACATCCTCTAGGGCGGAGTTGGCAAAAACCACTTTGCCATCAACGCGGACTACTGCTACCAGGGTAGCCAATAAGTCAAAAGCTTGCGTGTAGGGATGGGTACTCATGTTTAAAAAGCGAGGTAAAAAAAAGGACGGCTTGCGCCGTCCCTTCTATGCAACAGCGTTGCGACC
>RFTR01000214.1 GCA_009923345.1 Betaproteobacteria bacterium | reverse complement strand
AGACCGATTGTTTGGTAACACTTATATATGGTCTGTCCTAGGTGCCGGGCGCAACCAAATTCCAATCGCTACGCAGTCCTTAGCCATGGGCGGAAATGTGCGCGTTGGTTTGGAAGATTCTTTGTGGGATGGTCCTGGCAAGTTGGCCGAGTCCAATGCCGATCAAGTCACGCGCATTCGCAAAATCATTGAAGGGCTTTCATTAGAGGTCGCGACGCCTGACGAAGCCCGTAAGATTTTGCAGCTCAAAGGTCACCACAACGTTAACTTCTAAAACACTATGCGTATTTGGAAAAAAGAAATCTCTCCCGCCATTCTTGCGGCCAACCACAGCAAAACTGCGACCGAGCATTTAGGCTTAGAGTTCTTAGAGGTGGGAGATGACTTTGTCCGTGCGCGGGTTCCTGTCGATGAGCGCACACGCCAACCCTATGGTCTATTGCACGGCGGCGTGAGTGTGGTGCTGGCAGAAACCATCGGCTCTTGCGGTGCGCATTATTCGTGTCCACCAGATCACCGGGCCGTTGGTTTAGACATCAATGCTAACCATTTAAGGAGCGCCACCTCTGGCTGGGTAACAGGCACAGCGCGTCCTGTGCATATTGGCAAAAGCACACAAGTCTGGCAAATCGATATGCATAACGATGCGGGCGAATTGACCTGCGTGTCACGCATCACCATGGCGATTCTTGCGCCACGATAGATGCGCTGATTCCGCTTTTAATAATTAAGCAGTTTTCACCCGTTCGCTTTTCCAGTACACATCGTCACCACCGTCTTTGCGGTTGAGTACACGGGCCAGCACAAACATCAAATCACTCAGGCGGTTAAGGTATTGGCGTGGCGCGTCTTTCAAGGCTTCTTCGTTACCCAAAGCCACCACAGCGCGCTCGGCACGACGCGCCACAGTGCGACAGACATGTGCCAGTGCGGCACCGCGGTTACCGGCTGGCAAGATAAATTCTTTCAAGCGGGGCAAGTTTGCGTTGTAACGCTCTAATGCCTCATCAAGTTGTAACACCGCTTCGGCTTTGAGAAGTTCAAAGCCAGGGATGGACAGCTCACCGCCTAAGTTAAACAACTGGTGCTGGATTTCCACCAACACATCGCGCACATCTTGCGGCATTTCTTCACACAGCAACACGCCAATGCTGGAGTTGAGTTCATCCACATCGCCCATGGCGTGCACGCGCAAGCTGTTTTTGGAGACGCGTTGGTTGTCGCCTAGCCCCGTTGTTCCTGCATCGCCTGTGCGGGTTGCAATTTGTGTGAGACGGTTACTCATTAGGGTTTTCCTTTATCCATGTGCGCTTTTTTTGCTTACCGACACTATTGTGCCCGTCACCACTGTGGCGTGCTGAGACCTACATATCTAATTAGAATGAAACGCTCACTTGGAGATTACGCATGAACGCCCCTACCTCGCATGACCACTTGGTTCCCGTGATATCGCAACGCGATATTCCTCCTGCTTTTGTAGAGGCTTTGAAATCGCGTTTTGCTGCCAATTGTTCTACAGCCCAAGTTGTACGTGAACAGCATGGTCGCGATGAGTCTGCCTTTACCGAAGTGCCTCCACCCGTAGCGGTGGTGTTTGCGGAAAATACACAAGCCGTTGCAGATGCAGTGGCCTTGGCTGCGCAATACCGCGTTCCTGTGATTCCTTTCGGCGTTGGATCTTCACTTGAAGGCCATTTGCTTGCCGTGCAAGGCGGCATCAGCATTGACGTGAGCCGCATGAACAAAGTGTTGTCGATCAACGCAGACGATTTGACCGTGACCGTGCAAGCGGGCGTGACACGCAAACAGTTGGTGGCATGAGTGCCACACGCGCGAGCGGCACCAATGCCGTGCGCTATGGAACCATGCGCGAAAACGTATTGGCTTTAGAAGTTGTCACATCGAGTGGTCAAGTTATTCGCACGGGCACGCGCGCTAAAAAGTCTTCAGCAGGCTATGACCTCACCCGCTTGATGGTAGGCAGTGAAGGCACGCTCGGCGTCATCACTGAAATTACCTTGCGTTTGTATCCTTTGCCCGAAGCTGTTTTGGCAGCTGTCTGCTCTTTCCCAAGTATTGAAGCGGCTGTGCGCACCACCATCACCATGATTCAAATGGGTGTGCCGATTGCACGTGTCGAATTGATCGATGCCAATGCTGTGCGCATGGTTAACGCACATTCCAAGCTTGAACTCGCCGAGTCGCCCATGTTGTTGATGGAGTTCCACGGCTCCCCTAATGGTGTCAAAGAGCAAGCAGAAACCGTGCAAGAGATTGCCAACGACAACGGTGGCCAATCGTTTGAATGGGCCACCACACCTGAAGAACGTACACGCTTGTGGACTGCACGGCATAACGCATATTTCGCAGGCATTCAAAGCAAGCCCGGTTGCCGCGCGATCAGCACAGACACCTGCGTGCCCATCAGCCGTTTAGCAGATTGTTTGCTCGACTCAGTGGCTGAAGCCGACGCTTCTGGCATCCCTTACTTTTTAGTAGGCCACGTGGGGGACGGTAATTTCCACTTTGGGTATTTGATCGATCCCAATAACGCTGCTGAACGCGAGGCCGCTGAAACCTTAAACCACAAGTTAGTGCAACGTGCCCTTAGCTTGGAAGGAACTTGTACCGGTGAGCAC
>RFTR01000213.1 GCA_009923345.1 Betaproteobacteria bacterium | reverse complement strand
GTGTATTGAATCTGCATGCGAATGGCTATGGTCTTGGTGTTCATGCGAGTGTCCATGCTCATGTCCGTGGTGCCACAACTCGGCTTTGTCTAAGAGAAAGAAAAAAATCAAGCCCATCAACAACACAGCAAACAGCACATGCGCAGAAACACCAGCTTCGGCCGAATGCTCGAACGCTTCAGGCAAAAGTCGCATGAAAGCAGTAGCCAATAATGCACCGGCTGCAAGGCTCAATAAGTGTTGGGTAAATCGAGAGAGTAGCGCGTACGCGAGTAATGCGGCTAACCACACACTGCCCACACCAGCCACCAAGGTCCCTATCAAAATAGCAATAAGTGTCATAGCTCAATCATAGGCAAAGGATGCCTCGCACTAAGTTAGTCATTTTTAATGCGCTACATCCCAATTTACGCCCAAGCCTACTTCAGCAAGTAGTGCGACTTTCAATTGCGCAACTCCTGCCATATAACGTGGCACTTCTTGCTTGACCCATTCCACCTCTGCTTCAGGCACTTCAAACACCAATTCATCATGCACCTGCATGATGATGCGGGTGCCACGTTGCTCAGCGTCGAGCACGTTTTGAATTTTCACCATGCTCATCTTGATCAGGTCTGCGGCTGTACCTTGCATAGGCGCATTGATCGCAGCACGTTCTGCACCAGCGCGTCTGGGGGCTGCTGCACTGTTGATCTCAGGCAAATACAAACGCCGACCAAAAACAGTTTGCACAAACCCTTGCGCCTTAGCTTGGTCACGCGTGTCATCCATATAACGCTTCACACCTGCAAATCGCTCGAAGTAACGGGTGATGTAATTTTTGGCGGCCGTGTTGTCAATCCCTAAAGCTTTCGCCAAACCAAAAGCACTCATGCCGTAAATCAGGCCGAAGTTAATCACTTTGGCGTAGCGACGTTGCTCGCTACTGACTTGATCAACTGAGAGACCAAACACTTCAGCTGCAGTCGCGCGGTGCACATCCAAGCCATCGTGAAAGGCTTTGAGCAAGGCAGCGTCATCGCTCAAATGCGCCATGATGCGCAATTCAATTTGGCTGTAATCGGCACTTGCAATCACACTGCCAGCAGGCGCTACAAAAGCCTCACGCACTTTGCGTCCCTCTGGCGTGCGAATAGGAATATTTTGCAAATTGGGGTCGTTGCTAGACAAGCGTCCTGTCACTGCAACTGCTTGCGCATAGTGGGTGTGCACCCTCCCCGTTTTGGGGTTGGCCATTTGCGCCAGTTTGTCGGTGTAAGTCCCTTTGAGTTTGCTCAAAGAACGGTGTTCCAAAATTTTGGCAGGAAGTGGATAGTCTTGCGCCAATTTCTCAAGAACTTCCTCGTCTGTACTTCGTGCGCCCGTGGCTGTTTTCTTGACTACGGGCAAACCTAGTTTGTCAAAAAATATTTCACCTAGTTGCTTAGGGCTTGCCAAATTAAACGGCTGTCCGGCAATGGCGTAGGCCTCATTTTCAAGTTCGACAATGCGTTGCCCCAAAGCGTGGCTCTGTGTCGCCAACTTAGGGCCATCGATTAAAACGCCATTGCGTTCTACCCGAAATAGGGCTTCGCTACTTTTGATCTCCAAGTCGTAAATAAACGCTAATTTTTCGTCCGCTTGCAACTGGGGCCACAGTGCAAGATGCACATCCATGGTCATATCAGCGTCTTCGCAGGCGTATTCACCGGCGCGCTCAATTTCCACTTGAGAAAACGATATTTGGTGCGCACCTTTACCGCAGACGTCTTCATAACTGAGGCCCTGGCGTTCTACGTGTCTTAGTGCCAGACCACAAAGCCCTGCACTTGCACGCCATAGTTGGCCAGCACATGGCGGTCATATTTGATGTGTTGTCCGAGTTTTAAGGCATTGGGGTCTTCAAACCAAGGTTTGAGTTTGGCAATGACTTCTTCGAGTGGCAGTTGATTGGGTGCGTCACCATAGCTGTGGCCTAAGGGTATGTAACAAGCTTCGCCAGGTTGCACAGAAAAGCTCAAGCCCACGATTTGCGCAGTCATCGCATCTATCGCAGTCGTTTCTGTATCAAATGCCGTCAAGCTGGCGTGTTTTATTTTTTCAAACCATGTATCGAATTGATCCCAGGTCAGCACACAGGTGTACTGTTTGGTTGTCACTTGCGAGGGCTGTGGCTTGATGTCTTCAAACATATCATCAGAGGCTTGTGGCTTTGATGGTTTTGTAAATCTTGAGGCGGTGGTTGGAGCTTCACCACCATCGCTCGTCTGATCTGAAACACCAGCGTCATCAGACATCGCGCGCGCCAATCCTTTAAAGCCATAGGTCTCATAAAAACTTTTGAGTCCTAAGCGGTCTGGCGGTTGCAATGTCAATGCCTCGAATGCTGGCAATGTGGGGACATACGCGGACAAATCGCAATCGGTTTTGATGGTGACGAGTTGTCGGCCCATCGGCAACCAATCTATCGCTTGTCGTAGGTTCTCGCCTACAACGCCCTTGATGGCATGCGCGTTTTCCAATAAAGCATCGATGGAACCGTATTCCATCAACCATTTGGCAGCTGTTTTGGGCCCCACTTTTTGCACACCGGGCACGTTATCGACGGTGTCACCCACCAGAGTTTGGAAATCAATCATCAAATGCGGCGGCACGCCAAA
>RFTR01000212.1 GCA_009923345.1 Betaproteobacteria bacterium | reverse complement strand
GTTATCTGCCCTAAGGACATTGATGGGCCCCAACATCAACCACCCGTGGTCAGCGGGCGACTTTCGCATGAGGCTGTAGACCAATGCCTCGCCTTTGCTATCCCCAATTAATGCATGGTTGGGCGGACTGGTTTTTCCATCGTTGAAACACCATTTGAACAAGTGCACGTCTTCAGGTGCCAGCGTACAAGTAGGTTGCAGGGTTCCTCTTTCAGCGCCTACGATCAGGGTTGTTGGATCTGCATTGAGCATTCCATGGTGGCGGAACTTCAAACCATCGAGTCGATTGACAGCGTGCGACATCAGCAATACAGCCACCATCCATAAGCTCAGCCATAAAACGGCGCGCGGGTAACGGTTACTGAAACGAATTGGTTTTTCTACAAATCGATAGGTGAACCAAGCCAAGACGAAACTTGATAAGACTAAAAATAACCTTAGCCCTAGCCCAGGTGTTTGGGACTCCAATATCCGCGCAAACGACAACAAGGGCCAATGCCATAAATAAAGTGGGTAGCTTATAAGTCCAATAGCTACCAAGGGGCGGGAAGCCAACAACACGCGATTCACGTTGCTTTGCATCCCTGCAAACAAAATCAAAGCTGCACCCACTGTGGGTGGCAAAGCCCAGTAACCAGGAAACGGCATGCTTTTGTCTAAAAAGCATGCGCTCATGAAAACAAGTACCAAGCCCACCCATCCAGTCATATTCCGCGTTGAAGTGGCCATAGTTGCTTGGCGACGCGTGCCAAAGGCCAAGGAAGCTCCCAGCAACAACTCCCAACTGCGACTCAACGGTGAATAAAAGTCAAGCTCTAAATTTCCTTTAAAAACCAATGACAGGCTGTATGTCAAGGAAGAGAGCAATAAAACGAACAAGACAGGAAATAACCACCTAGGCAATCGCTTAAAAAACATCAAGGCCAGAGGCCAGGCCAGATAAAACTGCTCTTCGATCGCAAGCGACCATAGGTGCAACATGGGCTTGGTATCTGCTGCGTTATCAAAATACCCCGCCTCTCGCAACAACATGAAATTGGTAATGAAGATGGCACTGCTACCCGTGTGCTTGGTCAATTGCTTGTATTCCATGAAATTCAGGCAAATCCAACCCGCTACCAACCCAAAGCCCAACACCAAAGAAAGCGCTGGAAAAATACGCCTAATTCGTCTAGCGTAAAAATGTCTCAGGCTAAACCGATCTTCTTTTTGTTCTCGCAAAATCAGGCTAGTAATTAAAAATCCTGAGATAACAAAAAAAACATCTACGCCAATAAATCCGCCACCCAAGTATTCAGGGAAGGCGTGAAAAATAACAACGCTTAGAACCGCGATGGCGCGTAAGCCATCTATGTCAGGTCGGTAATGGTTGTAGGTGTGCGCTTGTAATTCTGCGTTCATCAAAGACATCGCATAAGTCTACCAAGCAGGTTTTTAGACTTTGCGATTCCTTGACTATCCATCAAAAGCGCCACTTCTCCATCAAGCCATCCCATTTGCTTCGCACAGCCACCACATTACGTGCTTTGACATGGCCAAAGCCTTTGATGGCGTCTGGCAAATTGGCAATTTCTAGCGCCAAGGCATGGTTGTCCGCATTGAGCTTTGCAATCACCTCGTCGATGCTGGCGACATATTCACCGATCAATGCACGTTCCATCTCGCGCTCTTCGGTGTTACCAAAGATATCGAGCGGTGTTCCACGCAACATCTTGAAGTGCTTGAGCAGTTTGAAACCTGTCAACATAAGCGGGCCAAACTTTTGTTTTTGTAACTCGCCTTTTTCGTTGGTTTTAGCAATGATGGGGGGCGCCAAGTGGTAGTTGACGGTGTAGTCACCCTCAAACATATCGCCAATCTTTTGCAAGAAGGCCGTGTTGGTGTGCAAGCGCGCAACTTCGTACTCATCTTTGTACGCCATCAACTTAAAGAGGTTGCGTGCGACTGCTTCACTCAAACTCGTTTTGTGAAACGCCGCTTCTGCAACTTTCACGCGCGCGACAACATCGCTGTAACGCTTGGCGTATGAGGCATTTTGGTAATCGGTGAGAAATGCAACACGCTTGGCAACCAAAGCGTCCACACCTTGAGGCTTATGGAACTGGATCACCTGTGCAGGCGCGAGCAAGGCTTCAACCACATTCCAATGGTGGGCGCAATGGCGACCCCATTCAAATGCAGCAATGTTTTGCGCCACGGCGACATCGTTGAGTTCTATTGCGCGAATCAAGGCTTCGTGACCGAGGGGCACCCACCCTTTTTGCCAAGCAAAGCCCAACAACATGGGGTTGATATAGATGGTGTCGCCCAAGACTTGGGTGGACACACGATTCGCATCGAACGCACTCAGTCCTTCTAAGCCTACTGCGTTCGCAATATCTGCAGCGCATTGTTCTGCGGGGTTTTGCCAATTAGCATTTTTTACAAACGCGGCAGTGGGGGTGCTGTAGGCATTCAATGCCACATGGGTGCGCCCTTGCAACATGCGCTGCAAAGTTTCTTTACCAGCGCTCACGATAGGGTCACAACCAATGATGAGGTCGGCAGCTGCCATGCTGACGCGCGTGGTGCGAATCGCATCTTGGTTATCAGCAATCAACACATGGCTCCATGTCGCTCCGCCTTTTTGTGCCAAACCTGC
>RFTR01000211.1 GCA_009923345.1 Betaproteobacteria bacterium | reverse complement strand
TATCTTGGATCCCACCAAAGTGACACGTACTGCTCTGCAAAACGCAGCGTCTGTTGCCTCTTTGATGTTGACCACTGAAGCCATGATCTGTGAAGCTCCAAAGGACGACGCACCTGCGGGTGGCGGTATGCCTGATATGGGTGGAATGGGCGGCATGGGCGGCATGGGCATGTAATTGCTCCTTGCCTGCTAAAAAGCCCCGCCTAGCGGGGCTTTTTTATTGCATCAACGCTTCTAGCTTGATGGCGTCTACACAGAATGCGCGAATGCCTTCTGCTAATTTTTCGGTAGCCATCGCGTCTTCGTTGAGAGCGAAGCGGAAACTGGCTTCGGTATGGTGCAGTACCGGCAAATCTAGTTTTTGTGCAGCTTGTGCGCTAAGTGCTTGCGTCAAGGGCTCATTCGATGCGCCTAATTGCGCCAAGAGATCTGGGGCGATAGTCAATAAGTCGCAGCCTGCCAAAGCTCTGATTTGCCCGATGTTGCGAAAACTTGCGCCCATCACTTCTGTGGCGATGCCGTGGCGTTTGTAGTGGTTGTAGATCTGGCGAACAGACTTCACGCCAGGGTCATTGGTACCTGCGTGATCCGCCTCTACCCAACCAGTGGCGCCTGATGGGCTCGAGCTCATGGATTTTTTATACCAGTCATAAATACGACCAACAAAAGGTGAAATGAGTTGTACTTTGGCGTCACCACAAGCCACGGCCTGGGCAAAACTAAACAACAAAGTAAGGTTGCAACGAATACCTTCTTTTTCTAATTGGGCTGCGGCTTGAATGCCCTCCCAAGTCGAGGCGATTTTGATGAGTACACGTTCACGTGCAATGCCCTGCGCCTCATACAAAGCCATGATGCGCTTAGCACATACCAGTGTTGCGGTGGTATCGAAACTCAAACGCGCGTCCACTTCGGTCGATACGCGCCCAGGAATAGTGGACAAAATCTCGCAACCAAAACGCACGAGCAATCTATCGATCTGCTCATCCATCGGCGCTTTGCCAAAACTCGCCACTGTCTGTTTAAGCAGGGGCAAATAGTCTGGCATTTGCACCGCTTTCAAAATCAACGAAGGGTTTGTCGTGGCGTCTTGTGGTTGGTACTGCGCGAGTTGTTTGAAGTCGCCAGTGTCTGCAACGACGGTGGTGTATTGTTTGAGGGCTTCAAGTTGGTTCATGTGCGCATTATCTCGTCTGAAAATAAAATGATGAATTCTTCTGACCGACACTATTGACGCAACAAATTGATGCAACACTCAAGCTGAATTGCGTATCTTCTTGTGTCAACACACTTCATTTAAATACATGTCTAATATTTCTCCACAAAAAATCTTAGTTTTAGGCGGCAGCGGTTTTGTTGGTCGCCATGTTTGCGAAGCATTGAGCCGGCAAGGACACCGCATCACGGTGCCAACCCGGCGCTTGCCGGCAAGAAGTGTCCAAATGTTTCCAGGCGTAGAGGTTGTTCGCGCTGATGTGCACGATCCCGCACAACTTGTGTCGCTTTTACGTGGGCATGATGCAGTTGTCAATCTGGTGGCCATCTTGCATGGCAGTGAAACCGCCTTTGACCATGTGCATGTGCAGCTGATGCGTCATCTCGTTGCAGCATGTAACAAGGAAGGCGTGCATCGCTTGGTACACATCAGTGCTCTGGGTGCAGATGAGCGTGCAGCGTCGATGTACCAACGCAGTAAAGCCCAGGGCGAAAAGGTTTTACACGCCGCAGTGCAGACCGCTAATTTAGAACTAACTGTTTTGCGTCCCAGCGTGATTTTTGGAGCAGACGACAAATTCATCAATGTGTTTGCTAAGTTGCAGGCAGTGTTCCCCTTTATGCCACTCGCTGGTGCCACAACCCGTTTTCAACCGGTATGGGTACAAGATGTTGCGCGCGCTGTGGTGCATTGCCTTTCACACCGAACGACTGTGGGAGAAACCTTTGAACTGTGTGGCCCAGAAATTTTCACTTTGCAACAACTGGTTGAAATTGCAGGCAGATGGTCTGGCCATCCTAGATTTGTATTGCCTCTACCAGCCTCTATTGCCTATCTTCAAGCGTTGATGATGGAGTTTTTGCCTGGGCCCACTTTGATGAGTCGTGACAATTTGGCGTCTATGCAAACGGATAACGTCGCTAGCAAAAATGCGCAGGGACTATTTGCGCTTGGAATACAACACCCTCAGAGTTTGCACGCTGTGTTTCCTAGTCGCAAACAATAGCGCGCAAATTTAATAGGCAGTTTTACACTCAACGCATGAAAGTCTATTTGGTTGGTGGTGCAGTTCGGGATGCCCTTTTGGGCTTGAGCGGCGCTGACCGCGACTGGCTAGTTATTGGCAGCACGCCAGAGGAAATGGTCTCCCTCGGATACCAACCCGTTGGCAAAGACTTTCCTGTTTTCTTGCACCCTGAGACGCACGAAGAATATGCGCTGGCACGCACCGAACGCAAAACTGCACGTGGCTACAAGGGCTTCGCCGTGCATGCCGCACCAGACGTCACCTTAGAAGAAGACCTAGCGCGTCGCGACCTCACGATTAACGCCATTGCGCAAGATCCCGAGACCGGGGAGATATTCGACCCCTATCACGGACGTCAAGATTTAGAACATAAAGTTTTACGCCATGTCACCGACGCATTTCGCGAAGACC
>RFTR01000022.1 GCA_009923345.1 Betaproteobacteria bacterium | reverse complement strand
TGATGTCGGGCAAATCGACCAAGTCATCTTTGTCCACTTCGATCAAGCGTAATCCACGTGGGGCGTAAGTGTTTAAGCAGGCTTTGATAAGTGACGATTTACCAGTGCCACGTGCACCCGTGAGCAACACATTGTTAGCAGGCAAACCATTGACGAATTGTTCGGTGTTGCGCTGGATTTTTTCTTTTTGCTGGTCAATCTCTTTCAGGTCCTGCAAACCCAGTTGCGCAACATGGCGCACGGGCTCCAAGGTACCGTGGCCACTGCTGCGCTTGCGATAGCGGTAGGCCACGCTAGCAGTCCAGTCGGGTGCTTGCAAAGGTTGAGGCAACACCGACTCGATGCGATGCATCAAAGCTTCTGCGCGTTGGAGCACGCGTTCTAAACTGCTGGACATGTCGGTTGCCATCGTGGTGATCTAAGATTGAAAAGTTTTAACTGCGGTAGTCTGCGTTGATGCTCACGTACTCGTGGCTCAAATCGCAAGTCCATATCGTTTCGCTGGCAGCGCCACGGCCCAATACGACGCGCACCGTGATTTCAGACTGCTGCATCACGCGCTGGCCATCTTCTTCTTTGTAAGCAGGGTTGCGGCCTCCGTTGACTGCAACGTGCACATCGTCTAAATAAAGATCGATCTTGGTTTGGTCTAAGTCTGTGATACCCGCATAGCCCACAGCCGCCAGGATGCGACCGAGGTTAGGATCGCTGGCGAAGAAGGCTGTTTTGACCAAGGGCGAGTGGCTGATGGCGTAGGCCACTTGCAAGCACTCAGCACTATTACGACCACCTTCCACTTGCACGGTGATGAACTTGGTAGCACCTTCGCCATCTCGCACAATCGCCTGCGCAAGTTGACGCGCCACTTGCAACATGGCTTGGAACAATGCCTTGCCTTCTGCACTCTCCAAACTGGTAATGGGCGCGTGCCCTGCTTTGTTGGTCGCGATGAATACAAATGAATCATTAGTCGAGGTGTCACCATCGACCGTGATGCGGTTGAACGACCCTTCAGCCAATGCAAAGGTCAAAGCATGCATCAATTCAGGTGCGACGCAGGCATCGGTGGCCATAAAACCCAACATGGTCGCCATATTCGGATGGATCATGCCCGCACCTTTGCTGATGCCCGTCACGCTGATGGTCTTGCCCGCAATCGTGGTCTGCGTGCTTGCGGCTTTGGGTACGGTGTCGGTCGTCATGATGCCTTCTGCGGCATCTAACCATTGCAGTGAAGAGGGCGCGTTACCTGCAGCTGCAATGGCCGCTGGCAAACCCGCGACGATACGCGTATGAGGCAAAGGCTCCATGATCACGCCCGTAGAAAACGGCAAGACCTGTTGCGGTTGAATAGAGAGTGCTTGCGCCAAAGCCTCGCAAGTTTCATGTGCACGTTGCAAACCTTCTTCACCTGTGCCCGCGTTGGCATTTCCGGTGTTGATGAGCAATGCACGAATACCTTGGCTAGTGCCAAGAGGCTTGTCGTCGGGCTTCGCTTGCGTAGCTGCTAAGTGCTGACGGCAGATTTGCACAGGTGCGGCACAAAAACGGTTTTGCGTAAACACACCACCCACAGAAGCACCTTCGTCGATCAACACTACGGTTAAATCTTTGCGGCCAGCTTTTTTGATACCCGCTTGCGCGACACCGATGCGCAGACCTTGGACGGGGTGGAGTTGGGCTGCGCTTGGAGGTGCAAGGTGAACAGACATAGCGGTTTTCGTTTGGAAATCGAAGTGTGTAAGGGGTTGCGTGTTGATTAGCTCAACTGGCCATGACAAAACTTGTACTTCTTACCGCTGCCACAAGGGCACGGTTCGTTACGTCCCACCACCGGAAACTTCTCAGCGAACGTGGTTGCATCCATCGTTGTTTCGGCTTCGCCCGATTCGTTAGGCGCGGTGTATGTGACGTTGAGAATTTTTTCTGCACGGTCTTCCAAGTCTTGCGCGACCTGTTCGATTTGGGTGTTTGACTCGATCTTCACTGTCATCAAAACACGCGTAACTTCGACCTTCACCATGTCGAGCAGCTGGCCAAACAACTCGAATGCTTCGCGCTTGTATTCCTGTTTGGGTTGCTTTTGAGCGTAACCTCTCAGATGAATACCTTGGCGCAAATAGTCCAACGCCGCTAAATGCTCGCGCCAATGGCTGTCAATGTTTTGCAACAACACCACACGCATGAAGGGCGTGAATTGGTCTAAGCCAACGCGGTCCACTTTAGCTTGGAAGGCCTGGTTAGCAGCAGTGACCACGTGGTCGACGATGTCTGAATCAGTGATAGCCGAAGCGTCTTTGACCATGTCAACCAAGGGCAACTCGATTTGCCACTCTTGCGCCAAGACGCGTTGCAAAACGGCGACGTCCCACTGCTCTTCTACCGATTCTTCGGGCACATACTGGCGCACCAACTCGACGAAAGTGCCTTCACGCAAACCTGCAATTTGTGCGGAGAGATCAGACGCATCCAAGATGTCGTTGCGCTGCTGATAAATCACTCGGCGTTGGTCGTTCGACACGTCGTCGTATTCGAGCAGCTGTTTGCGGATATCAAAGTTACGCGCTTCTACTTTGCGCTGCGCGCTCTCAATACTGCGCGTCACCATACCCGCTTCAATCGCCTCACCCTCAGGCATATTCAAGCGCTCCATGATGGCTTTGACACGCTCGCCCGCAAAGATGCGCATCAACGCATCATCTAAGCTCAAATAAAAGCGTGAGGAACCTGGATCACCTTGGCGGCCAGAGCGTCCGCGCAATTGGTTGTCAATACGTCGCGACTCGTGGCGCTCGGTAGCGATGATGCGCAAGCCACCCAAAGACTTCACATGCTCGTGGTCTTTGGTCCATTGCACACGCAAGGCATCGATTTGCTGCTTCTTAGCTTGATCATCCAGCGACGTATTGGCTTCGACTTCAGCTATGAGTTTTTCAACATTACCGCCCAACACGATGTCAGTACCACGCCCTGCCATATTGGTGGCGATGGTGATCATCTTGGCGCGGCCAGCTTGGGCCACGATGTCGGCTTCACGCGCGTGCTGCTTGGCGTTGAGCACTTGGTGTGGCAACTTGGCCTTGTCCAACATCTCTGCAATGAGCTCTGAGTTCTCAATCGAGGTTGTACCTACTAAAACGGGTTGGCCGCGCTCGTAACACTCACGGATATCGTCGATCGCGGCTTTGTATTTCTCTGCGGTGGTTTTGTAAACGCGGTCGAGTTGGTCTTGACGGCGGCTGATACGGTTGGGTGGCACCACCAAGGTTTCAAGGCCATAGATCTCTTGGAATTCGTAGGCTTCGGTGTCTGCCGTTCCCGTCATACCGCCCAGCTTTTTGTAGAGGCGGAAATAATTTTGGAAGGTGATGGAAGCCATGGTCTGGTTTTCCGCCTGAATCGGCACACCTTCTTTGGCTTCAACGGCTTGGTGCAAACCGTCACTCCAACGACGACCTGTCATCAATCGGCCAGTGAATTCATCGACGATCACAATTTCGCCGTTTTGGTTTACATAGTGTTGGTCGCGGTGGTAGAGATGGTTGGCACGCAAAGCCGCATACAGGTGGTGTACCAAACTAATATTCGCGGGGTCATACAGCGATGCACCTGAAGGCAAGAGGCCACGGCTATTGAGCAAGCTCTCGGCTTTCTCGTGGCCTTGTTCGGTCAAAAACACTTGGTGCGATTTCTCGTCGACGGTGAAGTCACCAGGTGTGATGATGCCTTCGCCCGTGCGTGGGTCTTCCTCGCCAACTTGGCGGGTCAACATGGGAACGACTTGGTTGATGGCCACATAGAGTTCTGTGTGGTCTTCGGCTTGTCCGCTGATGATCAGCGGTGTACGGGCTTCGTCGATCAGAATCGAGTCCACCTCGTCGACGATGGCGTAATGCATACCACGCTGCACACGGTCTTCTACTTCATAGACCATGTTGTCGCGCAAATAATCAAATCCAAATTCGTTGTTGGTACCGTAGGTGATGTCTGCGCGGTAAGCAACTTGTTTGTCTGCGCGCGGCATTTGTGGCAAATTCACGCCAACAGTTAGGCCTAGGAAGTTGTACAAACGGCCCATCCACTGTGCATCGCGGTTGGCCAAGTAATCGTTCACAGTGACCACATGCACGCCTTTTCCAGTCAAGGCATTGAGGTAAACAGGCAAAGTGGCGGTCAAGGTTTTACCTTCACCTGTGCGCATTTCATCGCTCAAGGATTCCAAGGCACTTTCTAATGCGTTGATCTGCGCGACGGTTTTGCGATAGGTTTTGAGCATCCGATCATTACGGCTGCCAAAAATAGAGGTCAGTAATTTAAAAGACATGCGTGCGATGCGGTGTTTTTATAAGCGTGTCAACGCAAAAAAGACCGCAGTATCCTTTGTAGAAGGCGTGATAGGTGAAGCCCGTCATTTTACCCGCCACAAGATCGCATAATGCCCCCATGCGACAGCCGCCCCAAGACACATCACCCAAGCGTTCCGACTCGCTAGCAGCCTTGCGCGATTTGGGATACAACGCGGTGCCTAAGTCCAACGTCGTCATTCGCGGCAAAACGCAATCGGTCACGCAAATCATTGACGGTGCCACGTCCCTCTCGCAGCTTCAAGCGCTTGCGCGCGACGGACAAAACCGTCTACAAGCCATTCTTCCGCTATTGCCCGTCTCTATGCGAAGTTTGGTGCAATCTGGTGGGGTCGAAGGCGATGCTTGGTGCATCTTGGTGCCCAATAGCGCCATGGCGGCAAAGCTGCGTCAGTTTTTGCCGTCGCTGTGTGCGCACCTTAGAACAAAGGGGTGGAATGTGCAGACGATTACGGTGAAAGTTATTAATAGCTAGTTAGATAGTCTTTCCGCTAAATCCATGTTTTATTTATCCAAAATTTTGTCTGCCATCACCCAGCCTATGTTTTGGCTAGCGCTGTGGTGGTTCACGTCGCTTGTGATGATTTCTAAGTGGCGTCGCGCAGCGCTCGCCATGTTGTGGTCAGGTCTGTTCGTTTTATTTTTGCTGGGTTTTGAAGCCATTCCCAACATGCTGCTGCGCCCCTTAGAGAACCGCTACCCAGTGCCTCAGCCGCAAGACATTGCCTCTCATGCAGGCTTTATTGTTCTGGGCGGTGCAACCGGACACCCCCATAGTTTTTTAGAGCATGGTCAAGTGCCTTTGGGTAGCGCCGCAGAACGCATGACTGTTCCTGTCGGTTGGATGCGTTCGAACAGCCACTTTGAATTGGTTTTCTCTGGTGGCGAAGGTCGCATGATCACTACTGGCACGACTGAGGCCACTTTGGCTGGTACTTTTTATAAAGAGCAAGGTTTAGACATGCAACATGTGCGTCTAGAAGATGGTTCGCGCAACACACGCGAGAACGCTCAAAAGGTTGCCGCATTGCTGGGGGACAGTTGCCAAAAGCATTGGCTACTTGTGACGTCTGCTTGGCATATGCCAAGGTCCATGGAAGAGTTCAACACCGTGGGATGCCATGTAACGCCCTACCCCGTCGACTTTCAAACTTCAAGCACCACCGCATGGACAGAGTATTCATTGGCGAGTAGTTTGATGCGCTGGCAACTAGCTTTGCATGAGTGGTTGGGCTTAACTGTTTACGCCTTGACCCGATAAGCAAAACAAAAAAGCCAGTTCTTCTTGTGGAAGAACCGGCTTGCATGTGGTGCCGCTTGTCGGATTCGAACTGACGACCTACCGCTTACAAGGCGGGTGCTCTACCAACTGAGCTAAAGCGGCAACATTATTTATTTTACTGTGCTCTTATGTCTTTATTTCACACGTTTTAAAGTAGGACGGCCACTCGGCGGTGTTGGTGGATTCGTATCGTCGTCAGTTGACAACTCGCTCCCTGTTTTCGAAGTGGTGACAGCAGTTAATGGAGCGCGCGATTCGGGCGCAGGCACCACAACAGAGGTCTCACTGGCCTGCGCGCCACCTTTGGTGTGCATGGGGAAGGCCATACCTTGACCGTTTTCTCTGGCGTAAATCGCCAAGATGCGATCCACTGGAACGATGATTTCACGGGGTGTGCCTGCAAAGCGTGCCTTGAACTCAATGACGTCATTACCTAAAGACATGCTGCTGGTGGCGTCGTAGCTCACGTTGAGCACGATCTCACCATTCTTGACGTACTCCTGAGGCACTTGCACCATCTCGTCAACCTGCACCGCAATGTAGGGGGTATACCCGTTGTCCGTGCACCACTCATGCAGTGCGCGCAACAGGTAGGGACGGGTGGACGAAGGGTCAGGAACGTTCAACATAGCAATTACTTGCGCATCACCTTCTCAGATGGTGTCAAGGCTTCGATATAGGCAGGGCGCGAGAAAATACGCTCAGCGTATTTCAACAAAGGCGCTGCGTTTTTCGAGAGGTCAATGCCGTAGTGGTCAAGGCGCCAGAGCAATGGCGCAATAGCCACGTCAAGCATGGAGAAGTTGTCACCGAGCATGAACTTGTTTTTCAAGAACACAGGAGCCAACTGCGTCAAACGGTCACGGATGTGTGCACGGGCTTTTTCCAATGTCTTTTCATTGGCCTTGGCAGTGCGTGATTCCAAAATGGTGACGTTGGTGAACAACTCTTTTTCAAAGTTGAGCAAGAACAATCGGACACGGGCACGGTCAACAGGGTCGCCAGGCATGAGTTGCGGATGGGGGAAACGCTCGTCGATGTATTCGTTGATGATGTTGGATTCGTACAAGATCAGATCGCGCTCAACCAAGATCGGCACTTGGCCATATGGATTCATGACATTGATATCTTCTGGCTTGTTGTAGAGGTCAACATCACGGATTTCAAAGTCCATGCCTTTTTCAAACAAGACAAAACGGCAGCGATGAGAAAAAGGACACGTAGTTCCCGAATAAAGCACCATCATGATGGGTGTCTCCTAAAAATCAAAAAGAGTGACAAACTGGTTTGTCACTCCGTGAGGTGATGGCAAACCGACGGTCTGCCATCGAATGAACAGCGATTACTTGATATCTTTCCAGAACGACGCGTTCAAGCGCCAAGCAATCACCATAAAGCAACCAAGGAAGAGTAAAACCCAAACGCCTAAACGCACGCGGGTGTTTTGGGAAGGCTCACCCATCCATTGCAAATAGCCCACCAAATCGCCAACGGCTTGGTCATATTCCAAGGGACTAAGAGCACCTGGTGTAACTTGCTCCCAACCTTTAAAAACTTTAGCCGCGTGACCGCCATGGCCTTCGTGCTCTTCATAGATGGGTTTGCGAACACCTTGCATTTCCCACAACACATGCGGCATGCCAACGTTAGGGAACGCCAAGTTATTCCATCCCGTGGCTTTGGTCTCGTCACGGTAGAAGGTGCGCATGTAGGTGTAGAGGTAGTCCGCGCCAGAACCGCCAGAGCCAGCGCGTGATCGTGCGATCACGGTGAGGTCAGGAGGCGTTGCACCAAACCACTCTTTGGCTTGCTTAGGGTCGATATTGGACTTCATAGTTTCACCAACTTTTTCAGTGGTGAACAACAGGTTGTCTTTGATTTGCTGCTCAGTCAAACCAATATCTGTTAGACGGTTAAATCGCATGTATGCAGCTGAGTGGCAATTCAAACAGTGGTTAACAAACAATTTAGCACCATGTTGCAAAGCTGCAAGGTCGTTGGTCTTGTTAGGCGCTTTGTCCCAGGCGATGCTGTCGCCACCAGAGGCGTGAACACCTAACACCACACCAAATGCTAGGACGAGGCTGAGAAGAATTTTTTTCATGTTGAGTCTGCTCCGTCAATTCTTCAGTGAGGCGTAAAAGTTACGCGGTCAGGCACTGGCTTGGTCTCACCAATCGTGCTCCACCAAGGCATCAACAAAAAGAAGCCGAAATAAAACAAGGTGCCGACTTGTGACACTCGTTCGCCAATCGCAGACGGTGGTTGCACACCCAAATAAGCCAACACAACAAAGTTGATAACAAAGATGCCGTAGAGGTATTTGTGCCAATCTGGGCGATAGCGAATCGACTTCACCGCACAGTTGTCTAACCAAGGCAAGAAGAAAAGGATGATGACCGCGCCACCCATGACCAAAACGCCCCAGAACTTCGCGTCAATAGAAAGCATCAAGACGGACAAGACGACCGCCGCACCGACAACACCGCCTTTGACGATTTGCGGGAGTTGGGAACGCACCGCGCCAAAGTAAGCGCCAGCCAATACGCAGGCGATCAAGGCGTACATCATCTCGCTGGTGATAGCTCGCAACATCGAATAGAAAGGCGTGAAATACCAAACGGGCGCAATGTGCAAAGGCGTCTTCAATGGGTCAGCTGGAATGAAGTTGTTGTACTCCAAAAAGTAGCCACCAAACTCAGGCGCAAAGAAGATGATCGCGCTAAACACCAACAAGAAACCCGTCACGCCCATGATGTCGTGCACAGAGTAATAAGGATGGAAAGGAATGCCGTCCAGTGGATGGCCGTTGGCGTCTTTAGGCGCATTGGGACCTTTGATCTCCACGCCATCAGGGTTGTTCGATCCGACTTCATGCAAAGCAATGATGTGCGCAACAACCAAGCCGAGCAATACCAAAGGCACGGCGATCACGTGGAAGCTGAAGAAGCGGTTCAAAGTTGCGTCGCTCACCACGTAGTCACCACGGATGAGCAAAGCCAAGTCAGGGCCCACGAAAGGAATGGCGGCAAATAAGTTCACGATCACTTGCGCGCCCCAATAGGACATTTGGCCCCAAGGCAACAAATAACCCATGAAGGCTTCAGCCATCAGGCACAAAAAGATGGCGCAACCAAAGATCCACACCAACTCACGGGGCTTTCGGTATGAGCCATAAATCAAGCCACGAAACATGTGCATATAGACCACGACGAAAAACGCTGAAGCGCCAGTGGAGTGCATATAGCGGATCAACCATCCCCAGGGAACATCACGCATGATGTATTCGACAGAAGCGAATGCCAGCGCAGCATCGGGCTTGTAGTGCATGACCAAGAAGATGCCAGTAACGATCTGGATAACCAAGACCAGCAAGGCCAAGGAACCAAAGAAGTACCAGAAGTTGAAGTTCTTTGGCGCATAGTACTCAGACAAATGCTCTTTGTAGAGTTTGGACGCTGGAAAGCGGTTGTCTACCCAGTTAAGCAGTTTTTCTGCAACGGGTGCGTCAGGGGAAATCTCTTTGAAGTTAGCCATGTTGTTGCGTCCGATCAGGCTTTTTTGTCTTCACCGATCAGCAACTTGGTGTCTGACAGGTACATGTGTGGCGGAATTTCGAGGTTATCGGGAGCGGGCTTGTTCTTGTAAACACGTCCGGCCATGTCAAAAGTTGAACCGTGGCAAGGGCATAAGAAACCACCGTTCCAGTCATCAGGCAAAGAAGGTTGAGCACCAGTTTGGAATTTGTCTGAAGGAGAGCAACCTAAGTGAGTGCAAATACCCACGGCGACAAAGATTTCAGGTTTGATAGAACGCGCTTGGTTCAAGGCATAGGAGGGGGTGAGCTCGCTGGGTTTGCGCTCAGACATCGGGTCGGCCAACTGGGACTCGATTTTTTTCAAGGATTCGACTTGTTCAGGGGTGCGCTTGACGATCCATACGGGCTTACCACGCCACTCAACGGTCATTTTTTCGCCGGGGGCCAAGGCGGCAATGTCTACCTCGACAGCGGCACCGGCAGCTTTGGCTTTTTCGGAGGGCTGAAACGTACTAACAAAGGGGACTGCGACGGCTACGCCGCCCACAGCACCGGCGCAGGTAGAGGCGATGAGCCACGTGCGCTTGCTGCTATCTACAGGGGTGTCACTCATGAAATTCCTCGAGCTTTGTGCCACAAATGGGGTTAACCGCCCATTGTATCCGAGCGGGAAAACCCGAATCAAGCCCCGAAGCCAACCCCCGCAAGCCTTCGGGCCAATACCAAGGCCTCCAGCAGGCTCGAAGGGTCGGCCACCCCTTTGCCTGCGAGGTCAAAGGCGGTGCCATGGTCGGGGCTGGTGCGCACAAAGGGTAGTCCAAGGGTGATATTGACCCCCTTCTCCACGCCCAAATATTTGACGGGAATCAGCCCTTGGTCGTGGTACATGGCCACCACCACATCAATGGCACCGGGCTGGCCACGCTCAGCGCGCGCACGCATAAAAACGGTATCGGGCGACCATGGCCCGCTCACAATCATCCCTTCCGCTTTGGCAATTTCTATGGCAGGTTGGATGATGTCGATCTCTTCTTGTCCCAACAGACCACCCTCACCTGCGTGCGGGTTAAGTCCTGCCACCGCAAGATGCGGCGCACGCCCAGTAAAAGCTAATTCAGCGCGATGGGTGATGCGCAATGTTTCGAGAATGTTGTCTACCGTGATGGCGTCAATCGCTTGGCGCAAAGGTTGGTGGATAGTGACCAAGACGGTTTTAAGCTCTCGATTGGCCAGCATCATGCGCACTGGCAACTGATCTATCGAGGTGTGCAGGTGTTGCGCTGCCAAAGCTTGGAACATTTCGGTGTGTCCAGGAAACTTCACGCCCGACAACGACAGCGCCTCTTTGTGGAGAGGTGCTGTGACGATCGCTGACACTTCGCCGCGCATGGCCGCTTGGGCAGCCCAAGTGATGCTGTCTGCTGCAAGTTGACCTGCAACGACACTGATTTTTCCCAAAGCGGGAAGCTGTTCCTGCCCAAGTGCACTTCCAACCTGTTGGATCGAAAGTTCTTCCTGCATAGGCATATTCATAGGCATTGGCTTAGGCAATGACCTAGTCTTTGCTGCAACCACTTGCCACGCACGTTGCATAACAGCCTGGTCGCCCACCACGATGCAGTTGTCAAACTGATCAGGCGCTTGGCAAAAAGCCTTGACGATGATCTCTGGCCCAATCCCCGCCGCGTCTCCGATGGTGATAGCGATGGGCTTTAAGTCAGCGCGCATGGTCGAATGGGCTCTTGCACTTAAGCGGGGTTGTCGATGTCGATGAACTGATGCGTCAGGCCCAGCATCTGCGCCACATGGCCTGCCACCGCAGGAGCCCCATAACGCTCAGTGGCGTGGTGACCGCAAGCCAAAAAGGCGACGCCAGTCTCGCGCGCCAGATGCGATTGAGGTTCTGAAATTTCACCTGTGATGAAAGCGTCAGCGCCAGCGGCAATCGCATCTTCGAAATAACTTTGTGCACCGCCAGAGCACCATGCAATTTTTTGTAAGGGCTTGGCTTCTTCGCAAACTACCGTGGGCGTTCGTCCCAAGGTTTTCGATATAACGTCCGATAAAGCTTGCACGCTTTGAAAAGCTTGGCCATCTTTGGGACGCCCCAAGAGTCCCAAATTTTGATCACCAAAGCGGCTGACCACATCTAGTCCCCACAGCTTGGCGAGTTGTGCGTTGTTACCCAACTCTGGATGTGCGTCTAGCGGCAAGTGGTAGGCAATCAAATTGATGTCGTGTTGCAACAAGCGTTGAAGTCTTTGTTTCATCCAACCCGTTACCGTGCCGTTTTGGCCGCGCCAAAATAATCCGTGGTGTACAAAAATTGCATCGGCCTTCGCATCGATCGCTGCGTCTATGAGTGCGCGACTCGCTGTCACACCTGACACGATATGGCTGATGCGGTCACGGCCTTCGACCTGCAAACCATTGGGGCCATAGTCTTTGAAGTTGTCTGGTAGCAGCACGCCACGAAAAGCGTTCAGCAATTCACCTCGGCTGATGTCTTGTTTGGTCACAGCAATATTTTTCGTTTATTTAACGGGCTTGTTGAGCTTAGCAGCCGGCCTCTGAGCGGGCGTCACCTCTAGGGTCATATCAGCATTGCGCCGTTTGATACGCATTTTGACGGAAGTGCCAGGCGTTTGTGCGGCGATGAGTGTCAGCAACTCGCTCACGTTACGCACTTCTTTCTCACCTACCGCCAACAACACATCGCCCGGCTTCAAACCCGCTTTGAATGCGGGTCCGTTTTGCAAAACTCCCGTGATGATGACACCTTCGGTTTGCTTGATGCCAAACGTCTCGGCCAAATCGGAGTTCAACTCGATGGGTTCGACGCCAATCCAACCGCGCGTGACTTGGCCGTTGCGCACCAACCCATCTAGCACCTGTCGTGCCGTGTTCACGGGGATGGCGAACCCAATTCCCATATTGCCACCAGAGCGCGAATAAATTGCGGTGTTGATACCCAACAAACTACCGTTCACATCCACCAATGCGCCGCCAGAGTTTCCGGGGTTGATGGCTGCATCGGTTTGAATAAAGTTCTCGAAGGTGTTGATGCCGAGTTGGTTGCGGCCCAAGGCTGAGATGATGCCTCCCGTCACCGTTTGGCCCACACCAAATGGGTTACCAATGGCCAAAACTTTGTCGCCTACTTGCACCGTGTCGGAGTTGCCCATGGCAATGACGGGCAAGCGGTCTAGGGTGATGCGCAAAACCGCCAAATCAGTATCAGGATCTGTACCAATCACTTTGGCCGTCGTGCGTCGGCTATCGCTCAATGTGACTTCAATTTCTTGCGCACCTTCGACCACATGGTTGTTGGTCAAGATATAGCCCTCGGGGCTGACGATCACACCGCTGCCCAAGCCCATTTGCGGGCTATCGTCTTCGCGGTCACCGTAGAAGAACCGAAACCATGGGTCATTGGCCAACGGATGTGATGTGCGCGCTTGGGTAGTGGCAATGCTGACCACTGCAGGCGCCGCGCTTTTTGCGGCAGGGCTCAAACTGCCTGGCATGACGGTGCCAGGCGCATGGGACGGCGCCTCCAGCAAAGTCACGCCTTGCAAAGAGGGGCGGCGGTTTAACCACTCGGGCTTTAAGGTGACGATTACAAACCACACCGCAAATAAAACGGTAACCACTTGCGAAAAAAGCAACCAATAGCGTTTCATGTAAATTGGCCTAAAACTAAGCTATTTCAAAAACTGAATACTTGAATGACGCTAAGGCGCGCTACCTGGCACTTCTGCTTCAGCCTCGGGCGCTTGGGTGTGTTTGATAAACAGTTGCGCAGCCCAAATACCCACCTCATACAAAATGCACATAGGGATCGCGAGCGCCAATTGCGACACCACATCGGGTGGCGTAATAACAGCTGCAATCACGAAGGCCAACACTATGAAATAAGAACGGAAGTCTTTGAGCTTTTGGATCGAGACTACGTTCATTCGCGCCAACACAATCACCACAATCGGCACTTCAAATGCCAAACCAAAGGCAATGAACATGGTGATCACAAATCCCAAATAGGCTTCAATATCAGGTGCTGCCGTAATGCTCTTTGGTGCAAAGCTTTGGATAAAACTAAACACTTGGCCAAAGACAAAGAAATAACAAAACGCAACACCAATAAAAAATAGCAAGGTGCTTGACACCACCAAAGGCAAGACCAGCTTCTTCTCGTGCGAATACAAACCAGGTGCGACAAATGCCCACATTTGATAGAGCACTACCGGCAAGGCCAAAAGAAAAGCCGTCATTAACAAAATTTTGAGTGGCACTAAAAACGGCGAAATCACCGAAGTGGCGATCAATGTCGCGCCAGTCGGCAATTGCGCAATCAAAGGTGCGGCCAAAATGTCGTAGAGCGCGGCAGGGCCGGGGTAAACCGACAAGGCCACAGCCGCCACGCCAATAGCGATACAGGCCTTGACCAAACGGTCGCGTAACTCAACGAGGTGCTGAACGAAGGGTTGCTCGCTGCCTGCGAGTTCGTCTTTGGGGGTGCTATCAGACATTCGGTTTTACACCGGGACGAAACCGTGCCACGCGGGCCGCGCCAGACAAAGCCTTGGTGCGCACACCCATGCGGGCCTTGTACCAGTGCGGCGTAGCGCCACGCTTCAGACGCCATTTTTTCTTAGGGTTTTGATACTCAGGAACAGGCGTGGTGACACTAGCGGCCCAACTCTCACCGGTTAGCTGAGCCGTGGTGTCGGCCCAGTCTTTCTCAAATTCGTTGCTGGCAGTTTGTACAGAGCTTTGAACATCGCGGGCAGCGTTTTCGACGCTGTCTTTCATCTTCTTTAACTCTTCTAAGTCCATGGAACGATTGACTTCGGCCTTGACGTCGGCCACATAACGTTGTGCTTTGCCGATCCAAGAGCCCAAAGTACGGGCCACAGTTGGCAGCTTTGCTGGCCCTATGACGACCAATGCCACGGCACCAATGAGTGCCATTTTGGATATACCAAGATCAATCACAACGCACGATCACACACGTCTTAAGACTTGTGTTTGACTTCTACGTCAATGGTATTTTTTTCAGTGGCCGTTGAAGTGCCGCCCACTGCAGGCGCAGGCGAGGCTGATTTATCTTCTGGGGGGGTGCCGCCCTCTTTCATGCCATCTTTAAAGCCTTTTACAGCGCCGCCAAGGTCTGAACCCAAATTGCGTAGCTTCTTGGTACCAAAGACCAGCATCACGATCACGAGCACGATCAACCAGTGCCAAAGCGAAAACGAACCCATACGAAACTCCTAAACAATTCAACAGATTCTAATCAGCCACGCAACCAAGGGCGCGGACCGCCCATGACGTGCCAATGTAGGTGGTGAACTTCCTGCCCACCCTCTTTGCCAGTATTAGTCACAACCCTAAACCCCCCTTCAGGGTAAGGCCTTGCGCCTTCTTGCAATGCCAGCTTGGGCGCCAAGCCCATCATGCGGCCGATTAATGCCTCGTGCGCTGGCCCCAATTGGGCTAGTGATGGGATGTGCAACTTAGGAATCATCAAAAAATGCACGGGCGCCCAGGGGTTTATATCGTGAAAAGCAAAAATCTCGTCGTCCTCATAGACCTTACGCGAAGGGATCTGCCCCGCAATGATTTTGCAAAAAATACAGTTCGCGTCTTGCATGCTTATTCCCCGGAGTTTTCTCGTTGTTGCACTTTGCGCAAGGCTTTTTCTTCTAAACCGCTCAGACCCTCGCGCCGCGCAAGCTCGTCCACCACATCGGTAGTGGTTAAACCGTAATAGGCCAGCGCAATCATGCTGTGGAACCAAAGGTCTGCGACTTCGTTGACCAACTTAGCGCGATCGCCTCCGTGGTCGATGTCTTTGGCAGCCATCACCGTTTCCGTGGCTTCTTCGCCAATTTTTTTCAAAAACGCATCGGGACCTTTGTGCAACAAGCGGGCGACATAACTTTTGTCAGGGTCGCCGCCGTTGGCGGGTTTACGCGTTTCGATGACGTCAGCAAGACGCATCAAAGTGTCAGAGGTATTGGCTGGGTTGGAACGCATGGTGTTCACTTGTAAATAGATTCAGGGTCTTTGAGCACAGGCTCGCATGCTTGCCAAGTATCGCCTTCTAGACGCTGATAGAAACAGCTGTGGCGGCCAGTATGGCAGGCAATGCCTGGGTCGTGCCCCTCTTGCGTCACCTTGAGCAAAACCACATCGCTATCGCAATCGATACGAATATCGTGCACGGTTTGCATGTGGCCCGACTCTTCGCCTTTGAACCACAGTTTGTTGCGTGAGCGGCTGAAGTAGACCGCGCGCTTTAATTCAGCGGTGAGTTGGAGCGCCTCGCGGTTCATCCAAGCGAACATCAGCACGTCGCCCGACGATTGCTCTTGGGCGATGACGGGGACAAGGCCTTTGTTGTCCCATTGGATGGTGTCTAGCCAGTTGGTAGTCATGCTGCTTTGGTAAGTGAATAGGGTCTATTTTGCCTACGCTTATGGGTACCGCCTGCTCGAGCAGTCAGATAGGACGAAGTTACCCCAATCGCACGGGGATGCCACGCGCCGCCATACACGCCTTGGCTTGTGCGACCGTGAATTCGCCGTAGTGAAAAATGCTGGCAGCTAAGACCGCATCTGCGCCGCCTTGTTGCACTCCGTCAGCCAAATGGTCCAAGTTGCCCACGCCACCTGAGGCGATTACGGGCACGCTGACCGCGTCTGCTACAGCGCGGGTGAGTTCTAAATCAAATCCACGCCTGGTGCCATCGCGGTCCATGCTGGTGAGCAAAATTTCACCTGCCCCAAAGGTTGCCATTTGGCTGGCCCAGGCCACCGCGTCTAGCCCGACGTTTTTACGGCCACCATGGCTGAACACATCCCATCCGTCGCCAACTGGTTGGCCTTTAGCGTCAGGGCGTTGCGCATCTTCAGCTGTGCGACGTTTGGCATCGATCGCTACGACGATGCATTGGGCACCGTATTTATTAGACGCATCGCGAATAACTTGTGGGTTAGCAATTGCAGCCGAGTTGAAACTTACTTTGTCTGCCCCCGCATTGAGTAATCGTCGCACATCTTCCACTGTGCGGACACCACCACCCACCGTCAGCGGAATAAACACCTGCGACGCCACCGCTTCGATGATGTGCAAGATGACATCGCGCGCATCGCTGGTGGCGGTGATGTCAAGAAAGGTAAGTTCGTCAGCGCCTTGGTCGTTGTAGCGGGCGGCAATTTCAACGGGGTCGCCCGCATCGCGCAACTCGACGAAATTCACGCCTTTGACAACGCGACCGCCGGTCACATCCAAGCAAGGGATGATGCGCTTGGCGAGCATCTTTAGCTGACCACGCGCAAACGCTGCCAGCCTTGCCACTCTTCTTGCGGCTCGAGGTGCACAGTCTCAAATACTTGGGCCGCTTCGACGCACAGCATGCGCGCGAAACCATCGTCTGGAAGGTCTGGCATTTGCACTGACTTTTCAGCGCCGGGGTTCCACACCACGGTATGCGCCCAACTGGGGCTTTGTTCAATTTGTAACAAGCTGCTACCGTCTTGCAAATGCAAAGCGTTGTCACCTGCGTGGTAGACGCGGTCAAACTCGCCGTCGAAGTGCAAACTGGGAGGCGCAATGTGGTGCACGTCTTCTACGGCGTCCCATTCTGGCAAGCCATCCAATCCGCGCAGCTCGGTCAAAGCGATATCGTCCACCGCC
>RFTR01000210.1 GCA_009923345.1 Betaproteobacteria bacterium | reverse complement strand
CGCCATCTTGGGCGATGCGCAGCAACTGCGGCAGGTCATCCACAACCTGTTGCAAAACGCGCAAGACGCTACAGAGGGTCGTGAGCAACCCGAGGTGCGTATCGCTACCCAGTGGGTACCTGCAACAGGGCGCGTGCGATTGATCGTGCAAGACAACGGTGCAGGTTTTCCCGCAAAGATCTTGAAGCGCGCGTTCGAGCCTTATGTCACTACCAAAAGCCGCGGCACGGGTTTGGGCCTGGCGGTCGTCAAGAAAATCGCCGAAGAACACAACGCCCGCATCGACCTCAAAAACCGCGAAACCGACGGCTTGGTCGTCGGGGCCCAAGTGTCGTTATCATTCCAAGTTGTAGATTCGCAACAGACCCAACTTTTATAAGTACACGAGATACGCGCAACCATGGCAAATATATTGGTAGTCGATGACGAGTTAGGTATCCGAGACCTCTTGTTCGAAATCCTGAACGACGAAGGCCACGCCGTAGAAGTCGCAGAAAACGCCGCCCAAGCGCGCGCCGCTAGACAAGCCGCTAGACCTGATTTGGTGTTGTTGGATATCTGGATGCCTGACACTGACGGCGTCACACTTCTCAAGGAATGGGCTGGCGCGGGTTTGTTGAATATGCCTGTCATCATGATGAGTGGGCATGCGACGATTGACACAGCTGTAGAAGCTACTCGTATTGGGGCGCAAGCGTTTTTAGAAAAACCCATTACCTTGCAGAAATTGCTTAAGGCGGTGGAGCAGGGGTTGTCGCGTAAGCCTATTGGCGCTTCAGCTTCTAAGTCTGGTTCAGGTGGTATTGCGCATTCCTTGTCTGGGAATGGCGCTGGTGCTTCTGCTGTGCAACCTCAAGCCGTTATCTTGTCTGCCACCCAGCAGACCTTTGAGTTAGAACTGCCGCTGCGCGATGCGCGCGATGCTTTTGAGCGTGCTTATTTTGAGTATCACTTGGCGCAGGAGAGTGGGTCTATGACTCGGGTGTCTGAGAAGACGGGGTTGGAGCGCACGCATTTGTATCGCAAGTTGAAGCAATTGGGCGTGGATTTGTCTAAGCCTAAGCGGGCGGCTTGAACACGCGAGTGGCTGTTACAATCTTCCCTTTGAGGCCCGGTAGCTCAGTTGGTAGAGCAGCGGATTGAAAATCCGCGTGTCGGCAGTTCGATTCTGCCCCAGGCCACCATTTTTACTAATGGAATCAGGCACTTAGAGAAATCTAGGTGCTTTTTTTTGCCCAAAATTTGCACTACACAGTTTCTGACTTCAAAAAGATAAGACTGTATATTTTAGTAATCTTGCTATTTCGTAACCCATGGGTTAGTATTCGGCTATTGAAACGTTACCTATAGGTTTTCATGAATAAGCAATTCCGTGATCTTCAGACCCAGCAAATGGACGCACTTCTTGAAACTTGGAGAACGGCGCAATTAAGCGCGCGCCCCAGGTCTGGTTGGGTGCGTGCCATTCGTGAGTCCTTGGGCATGTCTGCTGCAGCCTTTGCTCGACGCTTGGGCATGACGCCTGTTGGTGTTCGCAAACTGGAAAGCGCAGAGGCGTCAGACGCCATTACTTTGGCCAGCCTACGAAAGTTGGCTCAGGCCTTGGATTGTGAGCTGCAATATGCATTGGTACCTCGAAATAGCTTGCAGCAGCAGGTGAGAGACCGAGCCGAAATGGTTGCACAGGAGCGTTTGCGCCCAATTGCACATTCCATGGCGCTAGAGGACCAAGCAGTCCAGGGGCCACAGAACAAGCTCCAGCTTGAGGTGGCCATCAAGGACCTGATCGAAGGTTCTCGTCGCGAGCTCTGGTGAGTTGTTACACATGGAATTTCATTACGCACCAGGGGCAACCCCACTCGATCCTGACGAAGCGGCAGGTCTGGTGCCGACACACATTACCACCCAAGGTGATCTGAATGCCTGGGAGCAGGTCAACATTGCTCAGGGGGATCGCTGGGCCGCACGCCAGAAAAAACGGGACCTACTGGACGAGGGGTTCATTCGCGAACTGCATCGCAAGATGTTTGATAAGACCTGGCAGTGGGCGGGAACATTTCGCCATAGCAATAAAAACATTGGAGTGGACTGGACGCAGGTGGCGTTTAGGTTGCGCAACTTGCTGGACAATTCAAAATATCAAATCGAGAACCATGTTTACGATGCGGATGAGATGGCAGTGTGGTTTCACCACCAACTGGTGTGGATTCATGCATTCCCTAACGGCAATGGACGCCATGCGCGTTTGATGGCAGATCTGTTGGCAATGCGTCTTGGTCGACCGAGACTGACCTGGGGCGGAGGTGAGGCCGCCATCACCTCAGTGGGAGTACTTCGCGATCAATACCTGACAGCCTTGCGATCAGCCGATCAGGGGCAGTTCAACGATTTGATCGCGTTTGCCCGCAGCTAAAAAAAGAGGAATAGTCCAGCGAGAAAAAACGCGAAAGGTATTGGCCAATTTAATTCCGAAATTTACGATTATGAATTCCGGAATTTACGGCATTGATTACTGGGAGTAGCGCAATAAAAGCCTTGACTTGCGACGATAACGCGATATAGGCCAAAAGGTCATTCCGAACCCACCCAGTTCTCAACAGCCAACGCTGGAATACGTTCAAACTCGCGAACGTTATTGGTCACTAAAACCAATCCTTCACTTCTCGCGTGTGCCGCGATGTGTAAATCATT
>RFTR01000209.1 GCA_009923345.1 Betaproteobacteria bacterium | reverse complement strand
GAGAGTTGTGTCGTCTTCTCAAACTGACGTTGTAAGACTAAACGTTGGTCAGAGGCTACAACTACTTCAAATGCACCGGCCTCTCGGTGCCGCCAACTGTCTTTGCCTGGGTGGTCAATATCAAAGTTGTGGTGTGCATGTTTGACTACGGAGACCCTTAAGCCGCGAAGTCGAAAAGCACCTATCAACTGCTCGACCAAAGTGGTTTTGCCAGATCCTGAAAATCCCGCGAAAGCAACGACCTTCATGCGCTCTCGCAATGCAAGGCGATATAAATTTTGATTTGTGCCACGTCGGCTTGCATCACATGCACACGTTTTGGCAAAAGTTCAATGCCTACGAACTTATCAGGGCATGTTGGCGATTGACCTAAGGCCTCTTGAATGGTCTCGGCAAATTTGATCGGCAAAGCGGTTTCCAAAACAACCATGGGAATGCCAGGCTTCACATACTCACGCGCCACCTTCACGCCATCTGCAGTGTGGGTATCAATCATTTCATGGTGTTGTGCATAAACCGATTGGATCGTACGTAAACGATCAGCGTGGGAACTCTTGCCACTGACAAAACCAAACTTCTGGGCTGCGAGTGCAAATCTTGGGTGTTGGCTTAAATCAAAACGACCGTTCTTGGAGATCTGGGTGGAGAACAAATCACGGGTCGTATTTGCATCACGTCCTAACAAATCAAATACAAAACGCTCAAAATTACTGGCCTTGGAAATATCCATCGAAGGGCTGGATGTTTCGTGCGTGTCAGTACTGCCTCGCACGCGGTACACACCGGTTTTAAAAAATTCATCTAAGACATCGTTTTCATTGGTTGCCACAACCAAGGTATCAATAGGCAAGCCCATCATGCGCGCCACATGGCCGGCACAAATATTGCCAAAATTTCCACTCGGCACAGTGAAGCTGACTTTTTGTGAATTGCTGGTTGTGGCTTGTAAATAGCCTGCAAAGTAGTACACCACTTGCGCCAGCAGGCGCGCCCAGTTGATGGAGTTAACCGTTCCAATTTTGAATTTGGCCTTGAATTCCAAATCGTTAGAAACTGCTTTCACCAAATCTTGGCAATCGTCAAACACGCCTTCAATCGCAATGTTGTGGATGTTCTCGTCCATCAGGCTAAACATTTGCGCCTGCTGGAAGGGGCTCATGCGTCCATGTGGACTGGTCATGAAAACGCGCACACCGCGCTTACCACGCATGGCGTATTCCGCTGCGCTACCGGTGTCGCCACTGGTGGCGCCAAAGATATTGAGTTCTTCACCACGGCGGGCCAATTCGTATTCAAACAAATTACCCAGCAATTGCATGGCCATGTCTTTAAAAGCCAAGGTAGGCCCGTTGGACAAAGCCTCGACTAGCAAGCCCTCACCCAAGGGGCGCAATGGGACGATTTCTTTTGTGCCAAACACAGCCTCTGTGTAAGTCTTGTTGCAAAGCGCCCTCAAGTCGTCCGAAGGAATGTCATCGATAAACAATGACAACACTTCAAAAGCCAAAGCGGCATAGCCTTGGGTTTGCAAAATCGTACGCAGGCGTCCTAAATGTGCATCATCGATTTGCGGATACTGCTCGGGCAAATACAAACCGCCATCGGGCGCCAAACCTTCTAGCAAGATGTCACAAAACTTTTTACGCTCAGGATGTCCGCGCGTCGACAAATACAACATCAGTTCAACTCTTCTTTGCGAATACGGGTGATGGGCGCCAGCACTGTGCTGAGTTGTTGCATCTGCGCTAAGGCTTGGTTCATCTTGGCCTCCACACAGTCGTGGGTCAGGATGATCAAGTCGGTTTGGTTCTCGCCCTCACCGGCCTCACGTTGCAACACGGCGTCAATGCTGATAGCGGCTTGCGCAAAGATACCGGTAATTTGCGCCAACACACCGGCTTGGTCTGCCACGCGCAAACGCAAATAATAGCTGGTGACCACCTGTTCCATAGGCAACACAGGCAAATTGCTCATCGCTTGGTCAAAGGTTTCCGGTTGGAATGCCAGATGGGGTACGCGGTTCAACGGGTCCGCCGTGTGCAAGCGTGTGACGTCTACCAAGTCTGCAATCACAGCACTGGCTGTGGGCTCGCTTCCAGCACCTTTGCCGTAGTACAGCGTTGTGCCAACTGCGTCGGCTTGCACCATCACTGCGTTCATGGCGCCTTCTACATTGGCAATCAAACGCTTAGCAGGTACTAAGCAAGGATGCACACGCAATTCAATACCAGTAGCGGTACGCTTAGAAATACCCAAGAGCTTGATGCGATAACCCAACTGTTCGGCATAGCGGATATCTTGCGCTTCGAGTTTGGTGATGCCTTCGACATAGGCTTTATCAAACTGCACAGGCACGCCAAAGGCAATCGCAGCCATGATGGTGGCTTTGTGCGCTGCATCTACGCCTTCGATATCAAACGTAGGGTCTGCCTCGGCATAGCCCAGCGCCTGCGCTTGTTTGAGAACATCACCAAAGGCCAAGCCTTTGTCGCGCATTTCAGACAAGATGAAATTGGTCGTTCCATTGATGATGCCCGCTACCCATTGGATTCGGTTGGCACTCAATCCTTCGCGTAAAGCTTTGATGATCGGTATGCCACCAGCAACAGCCGCTTCAAACGCCACCATCACACCTTTTTTGTGCGCTGCAGCAAATATCTCTGTGCCATGCACCGCCAACAAAGCTTTGTTGG
>RFTR01000208.1 GCA_009923345.1 Betaproteobacteria bacterium | reverse complement strand
ATTCGCCAACGGCCTGAAAAAAGCCCAGATCGACATCGACCGCAAAATGCTGGCCGATTTGGCTGTGCACGACATGGTGGCCTTTGGCCACATCGTCGAACAAGTCAAAGCCAAGCTGGCCGCTTGATCGCCACTGGCTCAACGCCAGTAGCACGGGGGTTGAGGCTGCAAAAAGCTTCAATCCCTTTTTTGTTTTTCTAACCCACGCATGTCTATGAACAAGTTGGACTATTTGGTTGCCAGTGCCCAGGCTTTGTTTGCACAAAGCAATACGCCTGCTGATCTAGAAAACGCCAAAGCCCAATTTTTGGGCAAATCAGGCCGCATCACCGAGTTGATGAAGGGCTTGGGTGCATTGAGCGTGGAAGAAAAAAAATCGCAAGGTGCGGTGATCAACGTTGCAAAGCAAGCAATTGAAGCCGCATTGCAAGCGCGTCGCCAAGCTTTGGCGGATGCTGAGCTTGAAGTTCAACTCAAAACCGAGGCGCTGGATGTCACACTGCCTGGACGCACCCGTACGCAAGGAGGTTTACATCCTGTGTCATTGACGCTTGAGCGCATCGAATCCATTTTTGGCTCGATGGGGTTCGACGTCGCGCAAGGTCCAGAAATCGAAACCGACTGGTTCAACTTCACAGCACTCAATACGCCGCAAGACCACCCTGCCCGTTCAATGCACGATACCTTCTACGTAGAAGGTGGTTATCTCTTGCGCACACATACCAGTCCCATGCAAATTCGCTATGCGGTGCAGCACGTCAAACGCTATCAAGATTTGTTGAATGCTGGTGGCGACACCCGCATGCCTGAAATTCGCGTCATTGCACCAGGGCGCACCTATCGCGTCGACAGCGATGCAACCCATTCGCCCATGTTTCATCAGTGCGAAGGGTTGTGGATTGGTGAAGACGTGAGCTTCAAAGACCTCAAAGTCGTATTCACTGACTTTTGCCGTACTTTTTTTGAAACCGATGATTTGGTCTTGCGTTTCCGCCCCAGCTTTTTCCCCTTCACCGAACCCAGTGCGGAGATCGATATTCAGTTCCCGAGTGGCCCCTTGGCCGGTCGCTGGTTAGAAGTTGCAGGGTCTGGCCAAGTGCATCCCAACGTCGTGCGCAATATGGGTTTAGACCCAGAGCGCTATATCGGTTTCGCATTTGGCATGGGCCCAGACCGACTTACCATGTTGCGCTACGGTGTAAACGATTTACGTTTGTTCTTTGATGGCGACATTCGTTTTCTGAGCCAGTTTCAGTAATACGGCGAACCTCAACCCATACCGACACGAGAACCGCTGATGCAATTCCCAGAATCTTGGTTGCGCGAATTTTGCAACCCTCCCATTTCTACCCAAGCCTTGGCTGACACCTTGACGATGGCAGGCTTGGAAGTCGAAGAACTCCAACCTGTCGCGCCTGCGTTCACAGGCATCGTGGTGGGTGAAATCAAAGAAGCCGTGCAGCATCCTGAAGCAGACCGTTTGCGTGTGTGCAAAGTCGATGTGGGGCAGGGCAGCTTGCTCAATATTGTCTGTGGCGCACCCAACGCACGCGTCGGTATCAAAGTGCCTTGCGCTATGGTGGGTGCCGAGTTACCACCTGGTGAAGACGGTAAGCCTTTCAAAATCAAAGTCGGCAAACTGCGCGGCGTTGAAAGCGAGGGCATGCTGTGCTCTGCTAAAGAATTGAAAATCGCTGATGACCATGGTGGCTTGTTAGAGCTTGCGAATGATGCGCCGCTTGGACAAAACATCCGCGAGCATTTGCGTTTAGACGACACCTTGTTTACCTTGAAGCTCACGCCCAATCTGGCGCATTGCTTGAGCGTATTTGGCATTGCGCGCGAGCTGTCTGCTTTGACGGGGACTCCTCTCAATACGCCAGTATTTCCAAAGATACAAACCACGCATAAAGACACCCTGCCCGTCAAGATCGAAGCGCCAGATTTGTGCGGACGTTTTTCAGGCCGCATTGTGCGTGGCGTCAATCCAAAAGCCACAACCCCTGCGTGGATGGTCGATCGCTTAGCGCGTTGCGGCCAACGTAGCGTGAGCCCCTTGGTCGATATTTCTAACTATGTGATGTTCGAGTTGGGCCGCCCTTCACATATTTTTGATCTCGACCAAATCCATGGTGGTTTACAAGTGCGTTGGGGTAAAGCGGGTGAACAACTCGCTTTGCTCAACGGCAATACCGTCACAGTAGATGAGAAGGTTGGCGTAATAGCTGACAGCAAAGAAGTCGAGTCACTCGCAGGCATCATGGGTGGACAAGCGACTGCGGTGAGCGACAGCACCAGCAACATCTACATAGAAGCCGCTTTCTGGTGGCCCACTGCCATAGCAGGACGTTCACGCCGTTTTAACTTCAGCACCGATGCAGGCCATCGATTCGAGCGCGGTGTAGACCCGCAATTGACAGTTGAGCACATCGAGCGCATTACCCAACTGGTGATCGATATTTGTGGAACACCTCACACCACTGTGGGCCCCATTGACGACCAGCAAGTCAACATGCCTAAGGACCAGCCCGTCACACTGCGCGTTGCGCGCGCCGTCAAAGTCATTGGTATGCCTTTGACACTGCAGCGCATTGCAGACGCTTTGCGCGGATTAGGTTTACCAGTCGAAGAAGGTGATGGCGTGGTGAAAGTGACACCACCTTCATTTCGTTTCGATATAAAAATCGAAGAAGACCTGATCGAAGAAGTCGCTCGCATGGTGGGTTACAA
>RFTR01000207.1 GCA_009923345.1 Betaproteobacteria bacterium | reverse complement strand
GGTGTGGAAGCGCAGTAATGCGTTAAGCTAACCGATACTAATTGCTCGTGCGGCTTGACCCTATAACTTTGATTCACGAAAGTGTCTCAAGGAAGTTATGCCAAGTTGACGCATTCAAAATTCCTGCGTGGTGGAAACCAAGCAGGTCGAGAAATCGAAAAGCTGATTAGCTCTATAAATTGGTTTGTTTGACCGTTTGGTCACGCGAACAAAAAGTTATGCCTGACGACCATAGCGAGTTGGTACCACTCCTTCCCATCCCGAACAGGACAGTGAAACGACTCAGCGCCAATGATAGTGCGGATACCCGTGTGAAAGTAGGTCATCGTCAGGCTATTAGCCAAGTAAGCCCCCTGCATTTTTGCAGGGGGCTTTCTTTTTTTTAGTGCGGGTTCTAGTGCTCTATACGTAGGGCATTAACGTTCAGCTCTGCAACCAGCGACGTCCCCCCAGTTTCAGTAGCACTGGGCTTTGGAGTCCGGGGTTAATTTAACTGGTTTTTGAATCAATGTTTTTGCATAGGCTGTCGGTGTTAGGCCACCCAGCGATTTCTTCGGTCTTTCCTCGTTGTATTCCTTTCTCCATGCTTCCACGACGACGCGTGCGTGCTGCAAGCTTGTGAACCAATGTTCATTGAGGCATTCATCACGAAACCGCCCGTTGAATGATTCGATGTAAGCGTTCTGATTGGGCTTGCCGGGCTCGATCAGGAACAGTTGCACACTGCGTGCATGGGCCCAAGTCAGCATGGCTCGACTGCAGAACTCTTTGCCGTTGTCTGTTCGTATAGCTTTGGGCAGCCCTCTGGTGCTGGCAAGTTGCTCCAGGATTCGCACCAGTTGGTTTCCACCCAATGCACGCTCCGGCACGATCGCCACCGCTTCATGGGTTGCGTCATCCACCACCGTCAGGCTCTTGATGCTGCGTCCCTCGGCCGTTCGATCAAACACGAAGTCCATGGACCACACCTGGTTGGCTGCCGTTGGGCGCTCCAGGGGATGCCTGTCACTCAGTGGAATCTTCTTGCGCCTGCGCTTCTTCACTTGCAGACCCGCTTCAGCGTAGAGCCGGTCTACGCGTTTGTGGTTAACGTATTCACCGGCCTGGCGCAGCTTCAGATAAATCATGCCGGCCCCATAGCGTCGATGTCGCTGGGCCAGGGCAATGATCTTGTCCTTGAGCACGCAGTTGCGGTCCGCAGCAGGTTCGTAACGCAATGCACTGGCACTCATTCCGATGATGCGCAACGAGCGACGCTCGCTCAGTCCCTTGTCGGTCATGCAGCGCACCAGTTCACGTCTGGCCGGTGCGCTCACCACTTTTTTCTCAAGGCTTCTTTCGTCACCTCGTTCTCCAGCATGGATTCGGCCAGCAGCCTCTTGAGGCGTGTGTTCTCCGCCTCCAGCTCCTTAAGGCGCTTTGCGTCGGACACGTTCATGCCGCCAAACTTGCTGCGCCACAGGTAATAGCTGGCCTCTGAGAAGCCGTGCCTGCGGCACAACTCGGCCACCGCCAGGCCCGCTTCCGCTTCCCGCAGGAAACCAATGATTTGTTCTTCGGTAAATCTCTTCTTCACGTCCAATCTCCTGTCTATGGGATTGGACTCCAAGCTTAGGCGCTACTCAAATCAGGGGGGACGTCGCATGATTCGATAAACCCCAAAGAATTGCAATGATAGAATTAATGAAAATTGACGGCTGCGGTTTTTCAATGAAATATCTAATTAACGCCCCTAGAACCGTAAATGCAACGAAATAACTTAACATAATCATTAGTCTTAATATTTTGTTTTATGCGTTTTTACTCATTAGAGCTTATTCGTACTGCGTTTCTGTATACACCGAGGACCGCCCTACATTTACGCAGGATGATCTAGGCATGCTTTCTGAGCAAGAAGTTGCCTAGCCATTCAGCGCAGTCGAACCAAAAAATCACAGTATGACTATTGTTCCAAATTGAACAAGTGTCAATCAGTTCCACCCACTAGCTCTGCCGCAATCTACTCGTCTTCCTTGACAACCTTCTTCTTGCTTTTTGCAGCAGCTTTCTTCTCGTTCTTCGCCGCGACCTTCTTCGACTCGTACATCTCATCGATCACGCCCCCAGCATCGATCAACTGCCTAGTCTCAGCTCCCCTCAACTGAGTGATCGCTTGAATCACCTTCAAGTGACTGTAGTGACGCTCGATCATCAACACGCTCGTGCCCATCTGCTTCGCTAGTGTGTGTATCGGCACTTGGTCGTGCGTCAGTGCGAAGGTAGCGTAAGTGTGGCGCAAGCTGTAGAACACTCGATGCTGGTTGGTGCGTGGGTCGATCAGTAGTGAATGGTCACTCAGAAAGTTCTCGAACATCTTCTGAAAGCTAATGAAGACGATATTTTCATCACTGCGTATGAACACCCGATCGTTGTTGTTGCTCTTAGCAATGTCTTGCAATGGGGTCAGCAACGAGTCTGATGCGCAGGTGCGTGAATGTAGGGGCGCAAAAAGAGTCCGCCACCATTTTGTGATGGTGCCGATAAACCGAATCGAACGGTTGACCTACGCGTTACGAGTGCGTTGCTCTACCAACTGAGCTATATCGGCATGTACGGCAATTTTACTCAAGATTCATCTTGCTCTTGCGATGCATGGCTGCTGCCACCTCTAACTCTTAGTCTGGTCTCGTCCATAAGTTCAGACATTTTTTCGCTCTTATGAGATTGGTACTCATTGGCGGTCATTTCAGCA
>RFTR01000206.1 GCA_009923345.1 Betaproteobacteria bacterium | reverse complement strand
TGGCGCCAGCTATATAACTTAACGGGCCAAAAATTAGGCCAGCGACTGCAGACAAAAGCAAATGTTTGTTTTGCAGAAAAGAAAGAGATGAATTGAGCGTTAAAGCAAACATGATCCAGACCATCCATAGCCAAAACGGACTGAGTGGCCCCAATGCCCATCCGTAAAAATGAATGACTGTCAAATACTGAAGGCTCGAATCAATCGCAATGCCCAGTGCCAAGGCTAGCAATGACAGTTTGAACTCTTTAAGTGGCGCATTGCTGAAATAAAAATGCACACCCACCAAGATGCCGCAAAACAATAGGGCGGCAAACTCTTGGTTAAATTTGACGGATGCGATGCAAGCGAACCATCCAAGTTGAAAGCCAAGGGCATTGATAAAGCGGTGCATTTGAAGGTGTTTTGCAAACGTTTGATTAACTCCATTGTTTATTAAATTCGCGGGTTTTCTTGTAGGATTGTTGAATTGTTATTTTTTAGTTGGGGATATTCATGAAAACGCAAGTTTGCATCATTGGTGGGGGGCCTTCTGGGCTGATGCTCTCACAATTGCTGCACCTTCAAGGCATTGAAACGGTTGTGCTCGAGCGCCAAAGCCGCGAATACGTATTGAGCCGCATTCGTGCCGGTGTTTTAGAAAATGGATTTACTGAGCTACTGCGAAAAGCCCAATGCGGCGACCGTATGGATAAAGAGGGCGAAATACACGATGGATTTTTCATTGCCCACAGCGGTAAATTGGACCGAGTTGATTTACACAAATACAGCAATGGCAGTTCGGTGATGGTTTATGGACAAACCGAACTGACGCGCGACTTATATGAGGCGCGCGACCGTATGAACGGTATCGTTATTCACAACGCAGAAGATGTACAACCGCATGATGTGAAGAGCGCAAACCCCTTTGTGACTTACCGCAAAGATAACGCCGAACACCGTGTTGACTGCGACTATGTGATCGGGGCTGATGGCTTCCACGGCGTGAGTCGCAAGTCGATTCCGGCAGATGTGTTGAAAGAATACGAAAAGATCTACCCATTTGGTTGGTTAGGCGTTTTGTCACGCACCAAGCCTACATACAAGTGCCTTTGAGCGACTCGGCAGACAACTGGTCTGACGACGCGTTCTGGACGGAGTTAAAACGCAGATTACCTAGTGAGGTAGCAGAGCAGTTGATCACGGGTGCAACGATTGAAAAATCTATTGCACCACTGCGCTCATATGTGGCAGAACCTATGCGCTATGGCAATTTGTTTTTAGCGGGCGATGCTGCACATATTGTTCCGCCTACTGGTGCGCGGGGCTTGAATACCGCTGGTTCCGATATCTTCTATCTCTACACTGGTTTGGTAGATTTTTACAAGAAAAACGACGCGACCGGTTTAGAGCAGTATTCAGAAAAAGCGCTTGCCCGCGTCTGGAAAGCGCAAAGGTTTGCTTGGTGGATGACCACCATGCTGCACACTTTTCCAGACACGCCTGATTACGACCAAAAATTAAAAGAAATCGATATGTCGTATTTATTTACGTCTAACGCTGCGCTGAGCTCGTTGGCGGAGAACTATGTAGGTTTACCCTACTAAGCGTGCTTTTCTGGTTTGAGCCCAAAGTCGTAGTGCAATAAATCCCAAGACTTGGGCGCTGGAGTATTGTCTGGATAGACAGGCGCAGTGCTCTTCTTGAGGTCTGCAATCAAACTCTTTTTGACGCCAAACACTGCGTCGCTTTCTAACCAAGGGTCTCCCGCTAAGAACACGTGGGTCACTGTAATGTCGTTTGGTTGCATCTAACAGTTTGCCAACGGGGCCATCGTTAGGGATGGGGTAGCTTGAAGGAACAATCGTTTTGAACCAGAAGCGACCATTCACATCCGATTTAAATTTCGCACGCATCTTTGGGGCACCTTTGAGTTCTGGTTTTTGAGCGTCGTACAAACCGTCTGCATCGGTGTGCCACATATCAATGACAGCACCAACTATCGGACTGCCATCAGGGGCTTTGATCGACCCTTCGATAAAAATCGGATCGCCTTCGTCGGCAGACACCAACGTAGCGCCGTTTGGTGTTAATTTATGTTCGCCCAAATAGAAGGGGCCCAAAACTGTAGTTTCTGTAGTGCCTAAAATGAACTCTTGGCGGCGGTCATCACACATATGACCCGTCTTGGTTAAGAAATCAATCGCTTCTACCCACTCGTCTTGGGTCAGTTCCACTTCTTTGACAAAAGCATGCACGTGGCGCGTAATGGCTTGCACGATTTGCTTAAGCCTAGGGTTTTCACAGGCTCCAAATCTGTCTACTACGGCATCAGTCAGATTGTGTTCAGTGAAATCGAGCATGTCATTTCCTATCAATATGGTTTGTATGTAAGGCCTTAGAGACCGAGCAGTGAGAGATATTACCGCCTAAATCTGAGAGACTTAATGTGCACTTTCGGTGTACGAGGTTTCCACCAATTTAACCAAGGCATAGAGGGCTTGATTGACGGGTGTGGGAATGCCGTGCGTGAGACCACGTCTTACGATGAATCCGTTGAGGTGGTCGATTTCGCTGATTTTGTGGCGCGCCATATCCTGTGCTGTTGATGACTTTTGCCCCGCCATAGCAACTGCAATTTGGGCAATAGTTTGCAGCGCTTCAGGCTCAGACATAAGGACACCTTCTGCTTTTGCCACTGCAATCACTTCTTTCACGACGTCAGCTTGTGTGGACCGGATGGATTCGCGTTCAGAAAGTTTGCCGTAGGACAGTTGAGACA
>RFTR01000205.1 GCA_009923345.1 Betaproteobacteria bacterium | reverse complement strand
CGCCGTTTAAACACGGCGCGTGATTTACTGTTGTTCTTTTTGGTAGTTGGCAATGCCGTCCAAGATTTCTTGTTTGGCGGACTCAGGGCCTTCCCAACCAAGAATCTTGACCCATTTACCTTCTTCTAAATCTTTGTAGTGCTCAAAGAAATGGGCGATGGTTTTTAAACGCAATGGATTTAAGTCCTCTGGTTTTTGCCATTGGGTGTAGATAGACAAAATTTTGTCGATGGGCACAGCAAGCACTTTTCCATCTTCGCCTGCTTCATCTTGCATCTTCAAAATACCGATAGGGCGACATGGCACCACCACGCCTGGAATCAATGGCACCGGCGTTATGACCAACACGTCGACTGGATCACCATCGCCGCTGATCGTTTTTGGCACATAACCATAGTTGGTGGGGTAATGCATGGAGGTACTCATGAAGCGATCCACGAAGATGGCACCTGTCGCTTTGTCGACTTCATATTTCACTGGATCCGCATTCATGGGGATTTCAATAATTACATTGAATGCTTCAGGGGCTTTATTTCCGGGCGTAACGTTATCAAGTGACATGGTTATTATTGGTATTTAAGTTAAAGACTAGGGAGTAACCCCAATTTTACGTTGTTAAAACTTACGACAACCAATATATAGCTTAAAGTTCACAAGTTGGCCAATCTTGAAACAAGACCTTCTTGTGGCTTGAGGAAGCAACGCAGAGGTGGCATCAAGCAATCTGCGTGACGCCCACCCTTTAGCGATACAACATCAAGGAGTTTTTATGTCAGGTAATTCCGCGCTACTTTTTGCGCTGGCGTGTGGCCTTGTCGCCGTGGTCTACGGCTTTTGGGCTCGATCTTCCATTTTGGCTTTGGATGCTGGCAATGCCCGCATGCAAGAAATTGCTGAAGCCATTCAACTCGGCGCGTCTGCTTATTTAGCGCGCCAATACCGCACCATCGCTATGGTTGGTGTGGTGCTAACCATATTGATCGGTATCTTTCTTAACAGCACGACTGCAATAGGCTTTGTCATTGGTGCTGTTTTGTCTGGTGCATGCGGTTTTATCGGCATGAACGTATCGGTCAAAGCCAACGTGCGTACTGCACAAGCTGCTACGCATGGAATTGGACCAGCATTAGACGTAGCCTTCAAAGGCGGCGCTATCACCGGCATGTTGGTGGTGGGTCTTGGCCTATTAGGAGTCGGTGGTTTTTACTGGTTCCTCGCAGGAAACGGTAACTACACCCCAGATAAAAACTTAGCCCATTTGCTCAATCCATTGATGGGCTTGGCATTCGGTTCCTCACTGATTTCAATTTTTGCCCGTTTAGGCGGCGGTATTTTCACCAAAGGCGCTGACGTCGGCGCCGATTTGGTTGGAAAAGTGGAAGCAGGTATCCCAGAAGACGATCCACGCAACCCTGCGGTGATTGCCGATAACGTGGGTGACAACGTCGGCGACTGTGCGGGAATGGCTGCTGACTTGTTCGAAACCTATGCGGTAACGCTTATCGCCACGATGGTCTTGGGCGCTTTGATGGTGGCCAGTGCCCCCACCCAAGCGGTTCTCTACCCCTTAGTGCTTGGTGGCGTGTCTATCTTGGCCTCTATCGTGGGTTGTTTCTTTGTTAAAGCAACTCCCGATATGAAAAATGTGATGCCTGCTCTCTACAAAGGCTTGGCAGTGGCTGGCGTCTTGTCTCTTATTGCTTTCTACTTTGTGACAGTGGCCATCATGCCTGATGACGCGCTGGGAGCCGGCACGCAAATTCGTTTGTGGGGCGCCTGCGCGGTTGGCTTGTTGCTGACCGCTGCATTGGTCTGGATTACCGAGTACTACACCGGTACGCAATACCCACCCGTACAACACATTGCGCAAGCATCCACCACCGGTCACGGTACCAACATCATTGCTGGTCTAGGGGTTTCCATGCGTTCAACTGCATGGCCCGTGCTCATGGTGTGCGCAGGTATTTTGTCTGCTTACCAATTGGGCGAGTTGTACGGCATTGCGATCGCTGCAACAGCCATGCTGAGCATGGCCGGCATCATCGTGGCCTTAGACGCTTATGGCCCTATCACGGACAACGCAGGTGGTATCGCTGAAATGGCCGAATTGCCCGCCTCTGTGCGCGACGTGACTGACCCGCTCGATGCAGTTGGCAACACCACCAAAGCCGTGACCAAAGGCTACGCCATTGGTTCTGCTGGTTTGGCCGCTTTGGTCTTGTTTGCCGACTTCACGCATTCTTTGGAAGGACGCGGTATCACTGTGGCTTTCAGTTTGAGTGATCCCAAAGTCATCGTCGGATTGTTCATAGGCGGTTTGATTCCTTACCTTTTTGGCGCAATGGCCATGGAAGCGGTTGGACGTGCCGCTGGTTCTGTGGTGGTCGAGGTACGTCGTCAGTTTGAAGACGGGCAAATCATGGCTGGCAAACGCAAGCCTGACTACAGCGCTGCAGTCGATATGTTGACAACCGCTGCAATCAAAGAAATGGTGATTCCATCTCTGCTACCCGTTGTGGTCCCAGTTTTGGTAGGTCTCATCCTTGGTGCTGCTGCACTTGGTGGCTTGTTGATGGGAACCATCGTCACAGGTTTATTCGTCGCGATCTCTATGTGTACCGGCGGCGGTGCATGGGACAACGCGAAGAAATATATCGAAGACGGACACCACGGCGGCAAAGGTAGTGAAGCCCACAAAGCTGCTGTCACAGGCGACACGGTTGGCGACCCATACAAGGACACAGCTGGCCCTGCGGTGAACCCCTTGATCAAGATCATCAACATTGTGGCTTTGCTCATCGTTCCACTACTTTAAATATC
>RFTR01000204.1 GCA_009923345.1 Betaproteobacteria bacterium | reverse complement strand
GCGAATTCAAACTCAGCCAACAAATGGCCACGTGGCAAGGCACCATGCCTCTACCACCCGCATTGACACCTTTGCGCGACGCTCTTAACGATGCGCCGATCCCCGTCGCCTTGCGCGCTTTGTTGATCGACAGCATCAAAGACCACGACAACATGGCCGACGCCAAACTCGCTTTGCAAAACCAACTCACCCACGCGGTCGAGCAAGAACAGTTGGCGATGCCTACCTCTGGCGTTCACGTCTTAGTCGGCCCTTCAGGTGCTGGTAAGTCATTGATGGTGGCGCGTCTGGCGCAAGCCGCATCCCTGGCACACGGCAGTGAAAAAGTCATGGTTATCAGCTACCACGACCAACGCGCTGGCGCTTGGAACCAAACCCAGTTACTTAGCGCCCAGTCCGGCGTCGACAGCTTCCGCGCGATCAACATCGGCACCCTGAAGTTGCTGCTCGAAGAGCATGCCAGCCGCCGTTTGATCTTGATCGACACCTCGGGCGTACAAATGCAAGAGCGTTTAAACGAGATACGTGGACTGCAACAAGACATCGGCGTACATGCCGTGGTACCAGTCGACGCATCGTCTGCTACCTTACGCCGTATATTTGAGAATAACGACAACACTTGGTCGAGTTTGATGCTCAGCAAATTGGACGAGTCCAACCAGCCTTGGGCTTTGTTGCAGTTCTTGACTGAAAAATCATTGCCTGTCTCGGTCGCTAGCCAAGGCGATCGCACCAGTGACTTGGTCGAAGAGGTCGCGATGGCCGATTTGGTCAAGCGCGCACTAGACAACCTGGTGTTGCCAGAGAACACTGCACAAGCCGAATCGGCCCAAGCCGCTTCGCTGGGTGCGTTGACGGTAAACAAGTTACAAAAAATTGCAGCCCATTACCAAACCGAAAGCACAGGTCTGACCCATGAGTGAACAACGCAAAACAGAAGTCATCGGCATCGCCAGTGGCAAAGGGGGCGTGGGTAAAACCACGTCCTCGGTCAACTTGGCTGTCGCTCTGCGGCAGTTGGGCCACAGCGTGATGCTTTTTGACGCTGATCTGGGTTTGGCCAACGCACAAATCGCTTTGGGCGCGCGTGCCGAATACAACCTCGGTCACTTCTTGGCAGGTCAGAAAACTATGCAAGAAATCATGCTCACCACCCGTCAAGGTATCAAATTGATTCCTGGCGCGTCAGGCATGCAAGAGTTGGCAGGTTTGAGTCAATTACAAGCAGCCAGCATCGTGCAATCGTTTGGCGCACTGACCGACGAAGTCGATTTCTTAATTGTTGACGTAGCCGCTGGCATCTCGCCATCGGTCTTGTCTTTCTTAGCTGCTTGCCAGCGCCGCTTCATCGTGGTGAAAGACGATCCGTCTTCTATTGCTGATGCTTACGGCACCATCAAAATCCTCAGCAAAGAAATGGCTCTGGACGAAATTTACCTCTTACCCAATATGGTTGGCAGCCAAACCGAAGGCTGGAAACTCTATAAAAAACTCAATGACGTCTGCGTGCGTTTCTTGGGTGAATCGGTGCACTACCTGACGTCGATCGAAGAAGACGAAATGGTTTTGCGGGCCTTGAAGAAATACCAGTCCGTCATCGAGATGGCGCCTGGTTCGGCTGCCTCGCGTGATTTCATGCGCCTGGCCGAGGCTTGTACCCACTTACGTCCGATAGACCAAGCGTCAGGCGGCATGCAATTTTTCATGGAGCGGCTGATTCTTGGCAATCCGTCGGAGCACGTATGAAAGCACTTTCACCCTTAGAAATGTATGGCGCCTGCAAACCGCCAGGCGAAGAATTGGTCATGGCCCATCTAGGCTTGGTCAAACGCGTGGCATTGCATTTAAAAGCGCGAATTCCTGCCTTCATGGAACTCGACGAGTTGATCCAAGTCGGCATGATTGGTTTGCTTGAAGCCTCGCGCGCATTTGACCCCGTCAAAGGCGTAGAGTTTGAAAACTTTGCCCACAGCCGCGTGCGTGGTGCGATGCTTGACGAAGTGCGCCGCTTGTCTTTCCTGCCCCGCTCTGCTGTGGCGTTCAACAAGTCGCACAACGAATCGATCCACACCTTAGCTGCTGAGCTCGGCCGAACACCCACCCAGTCAGAAATTGCTGACTACATGGGCAAAGACTTAGAGGACTTTCACCGCGAACGCGGCAAAGCCAAGCGGTTTGAGACCTATTCGATGGAAGTTGTTACCGAGGAAGTTATGGCAATTGCCGACGACGCATCGCAACAACCCGACGTCATCGTCGAAGAAGCGGAGTTCATGGACGCGGTGACCGATGCCATTGCAGAACTGCCCGAACGCGAACAGCTCGTCATGCAGCTTTACTACGTTGAAGAATTCAACCTCAAAGAAATTGGCGAAACCCTTGGTGTCAGCGAGTCACGCGTGAGCCAAGTCAAGAAATTGCGCGGTTCGCTCAATCTTGAAAACACTGGCACAGAAGCCTTGAAAGTTAGGAGAGCAGCATGAGTAATTTCATGATGAACATCATCTCTTGGATTCTTCTTTTCTTGGTGGTTCTGACCTTGTATTTGATCGACAAAGTCAATCACCTGGCCAAACTCTACGAAGCCCCTCAACCCGAATTGCCCCCTCTGCCAGAGCCGGAGCCTCCTAGCGACATCTTGTTCGCAGGCCTAGAAGGCAAAAAACTCTGGGACGCCATGAATGGCAAAACCGTGGAAGGCTTCGATGCCAGTTTGATCGACGCTTTGCGCGCCCACTACGAACCTATTTTGCGTGAGCACATCACGCTTACTTTCAAAGACGGTTTGGAAGACGTAGATGGTAGCGAAAGCCGTGTACCGAGCTCTGAGCGACGGGTCACGACATTGCG
>RFTR01000203.1 GCA_009923345.1 Betaproteobacteria bacterium | reverse complement strand
ATGCCTAGAGCGCAGGAGTCGGCGGATGAGGAACGGGTTTCTTCCAATCGTGGCGATTTGCAATTTGCCTTAGCAAGCGGCAAAGACTTCGTCGAAGGACAAAAAGCGAAACCGGGTCACCTGTCGAATGCCCCACCTCATTCAGGTAATGCCTCGCACAAACAAGTCACCGACGGCAACTCAGAAAAAACTTTTACCACCTGGTCGTTTGGTGAGTTGCCAGAGTTGATGGAAATTAACCAAGGCGATCAAACCTTGGTGGGCTTTACTGCCTTGGTCGATACGGGTGACGCGGTGCGCATAGAGGTATTTGACGAACCCGATATGGCGGCAAGCAAACACCGCGCTGGTTTGCGACGTTTGTTTGCTTTGCAAATCAAAGATGCCATCAAGTATTTAGAAAAGAATTTGCCAGACTTACAAAAAATGTCGGTCACTTATATGTTGGTCGGCAAAGCTAACGACGGGTCTGGCGGTGGTACTGCCGATGAACTCAAACAACAAATTTTGGATTTGGCGCTGGAGCGGGCGTTTTTGTTAGACCCGTTACCGACAGACGCCGCATTGTTCCAACAACGCTTAGAAGAAGGGCGAGGTCGCTTGACTTTGATTGCCAATGAAATCGCCAGAATGGCCTCCAACGTCTTGATTGAATTCGCCCAAGCCAGCCGAAAAATCAAAGACACCAAAGCGCACCCAGAGGCAGTGGCCGATTGCGCCCAACAATTGCAACGTTTGGTGGGCAAGCGCTTTGTTTTAGAAACGCCATACACCCAGTTGCAACATTTCACGCGCTACCTCAAAGCCATAGTTCTACGCCTTGATAAATTGCGCGAAGACCCCGCTCGAGACGCCAGCAAGATGGCCCAACTCAAACCTTGGGAACAGAAATATTGGCGCTTGGTGGCAGAGCGCAAAGGTGCCACCGATGAGCGTATGTTGGCCTACCGCTGGTTGTTAGAAGAATTACGTGTGAGTTTTTTTGCGCAAGAGTTACGGACTCCGCAGCCTGTTAGCGTCAAGCGTTTGGAGAAGGCTTGGTTGCAGATGCAATATTGAGAGCTACTAAAAAGTTTGGGTGTAAGTGTTTTTGTACGCCATGACCTTTGCACTATTTACGAAGCGCTTTAGTAACCAGTTCACAAAAACCATTGATGTGCGATCCCTCAATCCAGCGCACAACCGCGACCAAATCAAGTTCTGGATCTATCCACACAAACGAAGCGCCTGCCCCAATACAAAAGTAGCTCGACTCCGAAGCGCCTTTACAAATACCGCGTTGGGTGTTGAGCCACACCAACATGCCATACCAGTTGGCTATATCGCAAGGGGCGTGCATGCTGCGCACCCATGCTTGCGATAACACTTGGTTTCCGCCCACACGTCCGCCGTTGAGCAACATCTGCCCAATCAAAGCTTGGTCTGCGCTAGAAATAGACATGCCGCCGCCCCAATGCGTACCACCGGGAACAGACTGCATGCGTTTTCCGTCGATCTCTACCCAACTGTTGTGGTAACCCTCCCATTTCCAGTTGTTGCTAACGCCACAAGGCTTGGCAATGGTGTCGCGAAATACATCTGGCAGGGGACGACGAAACAAATGCAATAACGCTAGCGCCAATTGGTTGATGCGCACATCGTTGTATTCCCAATAGCTGCCAGGCGTTTGCAAAGGTCGTGCATCGCCTTTTTTACCAACGGGCGGAGTGGGTTGGTATTGCAAATGGCGATATCGATCCACTTGGTCGGGAATGCCAAAACAACTACCTTCCCATTCGCTGGTTTGTTGCAACAAGTGCATCCAAGTGACTTGTGCGTTGTGGGCATCTTCGAATCCAATACCCTTGACCTTGCGATGCACGGGTTCCTCTACATCGGGTAGCAAGCCTTTGTCGTGCGCCACACCAGCGAGCATGGCAAGGTAGGTTTTGGCAATCGAGAACGTTAAGTCGGCGCGATGGGGTTCACCCCATTCGCATACTTTTTCACCTGCAACATGAATCACACCGCTGACCCCTCCGCGCGGATGCACGGGGCCGAGTAACTGGTTCCACGGTGCGGGGTCGGCTTTGTGAATACCGAAGTTGTCTAGGTTCTCGCGACTCCAACTGGTTTCATGCGCTAATGTGAAATCAATCGCTTCTTGAAATCGATGCATTACTCCGCAGTGGCTCCAGATGCAGTGACGGCTTTGCCCCATTTTTCGGTCTCTGCGGCAATGGTTTTACCGAAATCTTCTGGGGTTCCAGGAATGGGGAGTCCACCAAGATCGGCTAGGCGTTCGCGCATTTTGGGATCAGCCAAGATGCGGTTGATTTCTTGGTTGATGCGGTCTACGGCCTCGCGCGGCACGCCTTTTGGCATACCCACACCAAACCAAGCGGTTGCTTCATAGCCCGACACCGTATCGCCAACAGTGGGCGTATCTGGCATGGAGGGTTCACGATTTTTAGAAGTGACCGCAAGCGCACGAATACGACCAGATTTGATGTGCGGGACAGAAGAGGGTAGGTTGTCAAACAAGACATGGACTTGCCCAGCGATCAAATCCGTTAACGCAGGGCCAGCGCCTTTGTAGGGAATGTGGGCCATTTGGCAGCCCGTCATGTATTTAAACAACTCGCCCGATAAGTGCACAGATGTGCCGCTACCTGATGAAGCCATGTTGACTTTGGTTGGATTGGCTTTGCAATAGGTAATGAACTCGGCCACGCTCTTGACAGGCAAGCTGTTGGTCACCACCATCACATTAGGAGTGCGAACCAGGCCAGCGACCGGCGTGATGTCGCGAATAAAGTTGTAGTTCAACTTTTTGTAGAGCGTGGCGTTGATGCCATTGGCCGGATTGAC
>RFTR01000202.1 GCA_009923345.1 Betaproteobacteria bacterium | reverse complement strand
CCCTCGACCCACGATTGGTTGGCGAGGTACCACTGCACAGTTTTACGAATACCTGTCTCAAACGTTTCGCGAGGTTTCCATCCGAGTTCACGCTCCATCTTGCTGGCATCCATCGCATAGCGTCTGTCGTGTCCTGGGCGGTCTTTTACATAGGTGATCTGCTCTGCATAGGATTTACCGTCTGGGCGGGGCTGCAACTCATTCAGAATATTGCATAGTGTGTGCACCACATCCAGATTGGCTTTTTCATTCCAACCACCAATGTTGTAACACTCACCCACTTTGCCAGCTTCCAATACGCGCGCTATCGCACGGCAGTGGTCTTCTACATAAAGCCAGTCACGTACTTGCTGGCCATCGCCATAAATGGGGAGAGGTTTTCCTGCCAATGCATTCAAGATGACCAATGGAATCAACTTCTCTGGAAAGTGATAGGGGCCATAGTTATTACTGCAGTTGGTAGTAAGAACTGGCAAACCATAGGTGTGGTGCCAAGCACGCACCAAATGGTCACTTGCGGCCTTGCTCGCGGAGTAAGGGCTGTTAGGCTCGTAAGGATTGGTTTCTTTAAAAGGTGCATCCGCAGATGACAAAGTTCCATAGACCTCATCCGTGCTTACATGTAGAAACCTGAATGACTGTTGGTTGACGTCACCATCGCTCTCTGGCAAATTAGTCCAGTACGCACGCACACTTTCTAACAAATTAAAAGTACCCAAGACATTGGTTTGAATAAATTCTCCAGGTCCATGGATGGAGCGATCGACATGGCTCTCTGCCGCAAAGTTCAATACAGCACGTGGTTGGTATTTGGCGAGTAAATCTGCCACTAAATCACGGTCTCCGATATCACCGTGCACAAACACGTGGCGCTTGTCGTCTTTGAGGTCATCAAGATTTGCCAAATTTCCGGCATAGGTCAATTTGTCTAGATTGATCACCGTCTCATCAGACGAGGCCAACCAAGTGTGCACAAAGTTGCTACCAATAAATCCCGCACACCCAGTCACCAAAATAGTCATTTAGTGCCCTCTAAATTAGCGCGTCCATACTTGTCTTCAAAACGCACAATATCGTCTTCCCCTAAATAAGAGCCCGATTGCACCTCAATCAAATGCAAAGGAACTTTGCCTGGGTTCTCTAGTGAATGCACGATGCCAACAGGTATGTATACCGACTGGTTTTCGGTGACCATGCGTTCCTCTTCTCCTATGCGAACCAATGCCGTTCCAGAAACCACCACCCAATGCTCGGCCCGGTGGTGGTGCATCTGCACAGACAACTTGGCCCCAGGATTGACAGTGATGCGCTTGACTTGAAACCGCTCCCCTTGGTCCACCGAATCGTAAGAGCCCCATGGACGAAAAACCTCGCGGTGCAAATCCACTTCCGAACGTTTTTGCGCCTTGAGTTGATCTACCACTTTTTTCACGTCTTGGGCTTTGTCTTTGTGCGCGACCAAAACTGCGTCTGAAGTTTCTACCACCACCAAATCTTGCACACCGATGAGTGAGACCAATCGTCTGTCGGCATGCACATAACTATTGGTTGTGTCATGCAAAATGACATCGCCCCTAACAGCATTGCCTTGCGCATCTTGCGGCAACACTTGCCACACCGCAGACCAAGCGCCCACATCATTCCAACCTGCATCGAGGGGAACAACCACCGCTTTTTTGGTGCGCTCCATCACCGCATAGTCCACAGAATCGGAAGGGCATTTGGCAAAGGCTTCTGAGTCTAATCGTACAAACTCAAAATCTTTTTTCGACGCCTTCCAAGCCGCTTGACACGCCGCATGCATCGCTGTGTTGCAAGTTGCCAGCTCTTCTAAAAACACCGACGCTTTGAACATGAACATGCCACTGTTCCATGTGTACCCACCATCTCTTATGTAGGCTTGAGCAGTTGCGAGATCAGGTTTTTCCACAAACTTTTCGACAGGCACTGCCTTCTCGGAGTTCAAAGCTTGCGCGGCCTTGACATAACCATATCCAGTTTCTGGATGCGTTGGAACTATGCCGAATGTCACCATACCACCCGCTTCAGCGGCTTTAACGCCGACAGCAACAGAGCGGTGAAACGATGGCACATCGGCAAACACATGGTCCGAAGGTAAGACCAACAAAACGGGATCTTCGCCTTTGCCAGCATTAGCCAACGCCGCAAAAGCAGCAGCGGCAATCGCTGGTGCCGTATTACGCGCAACAGGCTCTAACAAAATATCAGCCGGTGTAACGCCCATCTCGCGGCATTGCTCTCCCACCAAAAACCGATGTTCCGCGTTAGCCACAATGATCGGGTGCACAGGTGATTTGCCGTTTGTACCTTCTAAACGTTTCAAAGTGAGCTGAAAAAGACTCAGCGTATCCGTGACTCCTAAAAACTGCTTGGGTCGCATCGAGCGCGACAAAGGCCACAAACGCGAACCACTTCCACCGGACAGAATGACAGGAATCATGGGCTTATCTTCCTATGCCGAAATAGCTAAATCCACGCTCGCGCATACGGGCTGGCTCATACAAGTTTCTGCCATCAAATATGACGGGAGTTTTCAAAGCTTTTTGAATACCATCAAAGTCAGGCGCTTTGAATTGGCGCCACTCGGTCATGATGGCCAAAGCGTCTGCACCTGATAGCGCCGCTTCTTTGGTACCGCACAACATAAGGTCGGCACGTGCACCATAGATATGCTGCACCTCTTCCATCGCTGCAGGGTCATAGGCTTGCACTTTCGCGCCTGCTTGCCACAAAGCCTCCATCAATATGCGGCTGGGTGCTTCGCGCATATCGTCGGTATTCGGCTTAAAAGATAAGCCCCATAAAGCGATAGTTTTACCTTTAAGGTTACCTTCGAAATAGGTATTGATTTTGTCAAATAAAACGCGTTTTTGGTCATGGTTACGCGCTTCTACGGCTTC
>RFTR01000201.1 GCA_009923345.1 Betaproteobacteria bacterium | reverse complement strand
TTCTGGCACTTACGGACACCTGAGGGTTGCCAGGGACAGTTACTAACAAATGCGGAAATGGTGGTGGCCGCGGACCCGGCTTCAATGCCGAGCAAGTGTAAGCCTGCTAGCACCCGTTACGACCCTGCGGAAGGTTGCGGAAAGGTGCTGACACCTACCCCTTCACCCTCACCGGCCGCAACTTTCCGCATCTTTCCGATCCGGCCTTTTGGATCGATTCGAGGTCGCATTTCGAACCAAAGCGCTTTATCGATCTGAATGGCTCATTATTTTGCCGAGTACCAATCGCGAGTCTGATTGACGACACGCACCACCAGCAACATCACCGGCACCTCGATCAATACGCCGACCACGGTAGCCAGGGCTGCGCCTGACTGAAAGCCGAAGAGACTGATCGCAGCAGCCACAGCCAGTTCGAAGAAGTTGGACGCACCGATCAGGGCCGAGGGGCAAGCAACTGAATGTTTCTCTCCAAGCTGACGGTTGAGCCAATAAGCCAGCGCCGAGTTGAAGAACACCTGGATCAAGATGGGCACGGCCAGCAAGGCGATGACAAGCGGCTGCTTGAGAATGGCCTCACCTTGAAAAGCAAAGAGCAGCACCAGCGTTGCCAGCAGCGCCGTGATCGACCAGGGTCCGATCTTGGTCATCGTCGCGTCAAATACTTCCTGCCCCTTGGCCAACAATGCCTTGCGCCACCACTGAGCAAGCAGCACGGGGATGACGATGTAGAGCACGACCGAGGTCACCAAAGTGGCCCACGGGACGGTGATCGCGGAGATGCCCAGGAGGAACCCCACCAGCGGCGCGAACGCAAACACCATGATCGTGTCGTTGAGCGCGACCTGCGACAGCGTGAACAGCGGGTCGCCATTCGTGAGACGGCTCCAGACAAACACCATCGCCGTACATGGGGCAGCAGCCAGCAGGATCAGGCCAGCGATGTAGCTGTCGAGCTGGTCTGCGGGCAAAAGCGGTGCAAACCAATGGCGGATGAAGAGCCAGCCCAGAAACGCCATTGAAAACGGCTTCACTAGCCAGTTGACGAACAGGGTCACTCCAATGCCGCGCACATGCTGGCGCACCTCACCCAGCGCACCGAAGTCCACCTTCACAAGCATCGGGATGACCATCACCCAGATCAACAGACCTACGGGCAAGTTGACCTGGGCGACTTCCATAGCTCCGACGGCCTGGAACACGCCGGGAAAAAACTGCCCAAGCGCAATACCCAGCAAGATGCACAGAAACACCCACAGCGTCAGGTAACGTTCGAAGAGGCTCATCGGAGCCTGGGCCGCAACCTTTGCCGTGACTTCACATTGAACGCTCATGGTCAACTCTTGGCCAGATCGCGGGCGGTTTTCTCGATGGCCATCTTGCTCAAGCTGCTCTGGGGCAGATTCACAAAAATGTCCAGGCGCTTGCGCATCATGTGCAGGGTCTGCTTGAACGCCTCTCGCTTTTTGTCGTCGTCGCCGTCAACCTCGGACGGGTCGGCATAACCCCAGTGTGCCGTCGCAGGTTGGCCTGGCCAGAAAGGACACACTTCACCAGCGGCGTTGTCACAGACGGTGATCACCAAATCCATGTGCGGGGCATCGGGCTTACCGAATTCATCCCAGCTTTTGCTGTAAAGGCCCTCCACCGGCAAGCCCGCCTTGGTCAGCGTTTCAAGAGCCAGCGGATTGGGCCGCTGGTTCTCACGCGGGCTGCTACCCGCCGAATAAGCCTTGAATCGCCCCTGACCAAGGTGGTTCAGTAGGGCTTCGGCCAAGATGCTGCGCGCCGAGTTGTGCGTGCATAGGAAAAGGACATTCAAGGGTTTGGATTCAGCGGTCATGGCATTCTTTCAGCAGCAAGAGGATTTGGAGGAAGTAGCGGGGTCACAGCAGCTGGCTGTTGCAACCGTATTCGGAGCGCAGCAAGCCGCAGCAGTTGGCCGTGTGGGTGCGCAACATGCCGCGCCAGAAGCGGGTTGTGAGGCTTCGTTGAAAACAGGGATGTCACCAAGCGTGTGGAACTGCTCCCAGGCGACGCCCTGCGGGTCAGTGATCCAGTGCTTGTCGCTGCGGGCATAGCAGCAGGTCGTCTCGCCCTCGTCGAGCATGGCCATGTCGGCGTTTTGAGCAGCCGCCTTCATCTCAACCAACTCCTCGGCACTATCGACTTGGAAGCCCAGGTGGTCGAGGCCAGGCTTGCTGCCTCGCGTTGAGATGGCGAAGTTCACCCGAGGGTCTTCAAGCATCCACTTGGCGTAGTCAGTTTCGATCCGCGCAGGTTGGGCAGAGAACAGGCGTGAGTAAAACGCGATGCTCGCTTGCAGGTCTTGGACATGGAGGTGTACGTGGAACCGTTTCATGTTGGGTACTTTCAGCATTGGCAGTTGGTGGATGAGGCGTCGAGGCAGGCCTCGGCGCCCTGGCAGCAGTTCTCAGTGAGGTAGGCAAGCAGACCATTCATCTGGCCGAACTCGACGCGGTAGATCAGGTTGCGCCCACTGCGCTCCTGGCTGATCAGGCCCGCGCCCATCAGCTCTTTGAGATGAAATGAGAGCGTGGCGTTAGGCACCCCGAGCAGCTCGCCCAACTGCCCTGGCGTCGCACCTTGTTTTCCCGCAACCACGAGGGAGCGGAACACCTGCAGGCGGTTGGGCTGGGCCATGGCGGCTAAGGCTTTGACGACGTCTTTTTCTTCCATGTTTCTATTATTGTCGAAATATATGACAAAACAATGAAAGTCAACTACGGAGTCAAAAGTCGTTCGTTAGGCCGATCGACATTGCCCGGCAGGACGAATCCTGAGTTGCTGCAATTTCGCAGCATCAACCAAGGAGTCGTCATGACTGAAAACACTTATCTGACCCAGACCCAACTAGCCGAACGCTGGCAAGTCGCCGAGAGCACGCTCGAGCGCTGGCGCAGCGAGGGCATCGGGCCG
>RFTR01000021.1 GCA_009923345.1 Betaproteobacteria bacterium | reverse complement strand
TGCCGTCAAGTTCGTCCGCAGTGACCATCCAAGGGCCCATAGGGCAGAAGGTGTCGAAAGATTTACCCATATCCCATTGTTGGTGACGCATCTGTACATCGCGAGCGGTCACATCGTTGACGATGGTGTAGCCGAAAACATGTTGCATGGCATCTGCGGCAACGATGTTTTTGCCACCTTTGCCGATGATGACAGCGAGTTCTGCTTCATAGTCAATTTGTTCAGACACTTGCGCACCAGGTAAATGCACTGCGTCGAACGGTCCAACAACACACTCGGGTACCTTGGTAAACACAATAGGCCAAGCTTGTGTGTTGGTGTTGCTGTCCTTGAATACCGAGGTAGATAACTCTTTGGCATGCTCGTGGTAATTGCGACCTACGCACCAGATATTGCGTCGTGGAACAGGCATAGGGGCTTCAAGATGTACGTCACTAACGGCAAGCTGTTGGGTAGACACAGTAGGCCACTGGCCACCTGCAACTACTGTTTCAAGTAAGCGCAATGCGCCGTGATGTGCAATATCTGCACTGACCTCAAAGGCTTGAACATGCAAGCCGTCAGATGAAACGCGGCCGACGTGGCGGGTGTTGTTATGGCGATAGGTGGCGATACGCAAGGTGAACTCCTAAAAGAAAAAACTAGAAAAGATTAAGAAAAATGATGCATTGAAAAAAGTGATTTGATAATACGGTCAAATCAATAGCTGATACCTTAATGGGCAGCGCCTTCTAAAGTTAGCAAAGCCAATTTACGATCAAGCCCGCCTGCATAGCCTGTTAACGTGCCATTGCTTCCAATCACGCGATGACATGGCACCATGATGCTCAAGGGGTTACGACCGACAGCACCAGCCACAGCACGTACCGATGTGGGTGCGCCAATGTATTGGCTAATCTCGTTATAGGTAACCGTTCTACCGTAAGGAATTTTTAACAAAGCCAGCCAAACCTGTTGTTGAAATGCAGTGCCCGCGTGCAAATCTAGAGGCATTTCAAAACGCTTGGTTTCTTTCGCGAAATAGGCTTGCAGAGAATCTTGGGCTTGTAACAAATAAGCGTTATCCGTGGCGGACTTCCAACTTTTAAATGGCGGCGAATGTTTTTGCCCGTCAAACCAAATCCCCGATAGCCCCATATCCGTTGCCGACAAGATAACTGTGCCTAGAGGACTGGTCATTTTTGTATAGACAGTGGAGGTGGCAAAGTTCATGGCGAAGAGTGTTTTAAATCTGGGAAGTAGATCAACTAAAAATGGCTCTTGATGCGCTGCATCATAGAGAGTATCAAGGTATGCGTACTTGCATTTGGGGTCGCTTCTGTGTCAGCCAAATGCCACCTAAAATTAGAGGATGCAAGTTAATCCTTCTATATTCAAAGCGTACGACATACGTGGTGTCGTTCCTTCGACGCTAACTGAAGAAGTTGCCTATCACCTAGGCCAAGCATTTGGCACGCATGCTGTAGCCCATGGCGAAACAGTGGTGGCGGTTGGGCGAGATGGACGACTCAGTGGTCCTGCTTTATCGCAAGCTTTGATTCGCGGGTTGGTAGATGTGGGTGTTCAAGTTATCGATATTGGCGCAGTCACTACCCCCATGTTGTACTTTGCGGCAAGCACCTTGTGTGCCAGTGGCATTCAAGTCACAGGTAGCCACAATCCTAAAGACTACAACGGTTTCAAAATGGTACTGGGGGGTCGCGCGATATATGGTGATGAAATCCAATCCTTGCGCACCATCATGCAAAACGAAACTTGGGTGTTGAAATCTGGCGGAAACGTTAAGCGAGTCGATGTGACCGCAGACTACCAATCCCGCATCGTCAGCGATATTCGTTTGCAAAGGCCTATGAAAATCGTTGTCGATTGCGGTAACGGCATTGCAGGTGCTACTGCCCCATCCATATTCCGTGCAATTGGCTGCGAGGTCATCGAGTTGTTCAGTGAAGTGGATGGCAATTTCCCCAACCACCATCCAGACCCCAGCAAGCTCGACAACTTGAAAGATCTATTGCACGCTTTGAAAAATAGCGATGCTGAAATAGGTTTGGCATTCGATGGTGATGGCGACCGTTTGGGCATCGTGACCAAAGGCGGCAACATCATTTTTCCGGATCGCCAAATGGCTTTATTTGCGCAAGATGTGTTGTCGCGCGTGCCAGGTGGAACGATTGTGTTTGATGTGAAGTGCTCGCAGCGTTTAGCGCCTGCTATCCGACAAGCTGGTGGCGAACCCTTGATGTTTAAAACAGGCCATTCCCTGATTAAAGCCAAGATGAAAGAAATCAACTCCCCATTGGGCGGCGAGATGAGTGGCCATATCTTTTTCAAAGAGCGTTGGTATGGTTTTGACGACGGTACCTATGCAGGATGTCGTTTGTTAGAAATCGTTAGTAAAAGCACAGATGCGAGTGTTGTTCTCAATGCCTTGCCCACCAGTTTTTCAACGCCTGAACTCAACGTAGCGTGTGCTGAAGGAGAACCACATCGCGTGAGTGCCGCTTTGCTAGATTTGGTTGTCTCAGGCAATTTGCCTTCGCCCGCCTTTAAACCTGAAGTTTGCGCGATTGACGGATTGCGCATTGACTGGATCGATGGTTTCGGTTTGATTCGCGCCTCCAACACCACGCCTGTTTTGGTATTGCGATTTGAAGGCCACACACCAGAAGCTTTGTCTCGGATTGAGAAAGATATGTTGGTCTTGTTGCGTACCGTCAAGCCCGACGCGCAATTTCAAGAGGCAGCGCATTGAAGGTTGAGTTTGTCACTGCGCCCCATCGGGTTTTGGTGGTGAAGCTTTCGTCCTTAGGCGATGTGGTACATACCTTGCCGGCTGCTATGGATCTACAGGCCCATTTCCCGAATGCGCAAATTGATTGGGTAGTCGAACCCAGTTTTGCGCCTATTGTTAAAGCGTGTTCAGCTGTGCATCGTGTGATTGCTTGTGACCTTCGCCATTGGCGAAAAAATATGTTGTCTCAAGATACACGTTTGGCTTGGATCGCTTTCTTGGCTGAGTTACATCTAGAACGCTACGACGCCATCATTGATCTACAAGGATTAACCAAGTCCGCATTGGTCTCTTGGTTAGCGCGTACATCAAACAAGGGTAAGCGTTACGCTATGGCAAATGCAACCGAAGGTTCCGCCTATGAGCGTCCTACGCGTTGGGTGGCAAACATGGCGATTGATTTAGAACCGCATGTCCATGCGATAACGCGTGGACGCTTACTCTGCGCTAAGGCTCTGAATTATCAAATGCCTTCTCAACTGCAATATGGTTTAAATCCTTCGCAAACCATCCAAGCGATCGATAGTTTGCAAGCATCGCAAGACGCAACACATAAAAACAAAACGTATGCACATACAGATAAAAAATTAGTGGTGTTTGTCCACGGCACCTCCCGTGCAGACAAAGAGTGGCCTCTCGCAAGCTGGCATGAGCTGGGTTTACGCTTATTCAATGCGGGCTACCAAATCGCCTTGCCACACGGAAATGAAGAAGAGCGTTTGCGTTGTGTCGCGATGGCAGAAATGGTCCCCAGCGCCATCGTGTGGCCTCGTATGTCGATAGATAATTTGATGCAAGCCATGGCTTGCACATCGGGGGTGATAGGAGTCGATAGCGGTTTAAGCCATATTGCTGTGGCCTTGAATTTGCCGCATGTGCAGATTTATAACTTTGATACCGCATGGCGCACAGGGCCAATTGGCAGTGCCAACGAGACTATGCGCCAGCGTAGTGTGGTTGACTTTCCCACTCCCACAGTAGACGCTGTTTGGTCTTTATGGCAGGAGTGCACAGCGTGATGCAGAGCGTGTACTCTTGGTTGATGTGGGCCATACAGCCTTTGTTACGCAGCAAGTTACGCAGACGTGGCTTGAAAGAGCCTGGCTACTTAGAGCATATCGAAGAGCGTTTTGGAATTTATGCGTGTTCATTCCATACAGCAAGCCATCCAGAAAAATCGTCTAAAACTTGTATTTGGTTACATGCTGTATCGCTTGGCGAAACACGTGCTGCAGAAGTCTTGCTGGAAGCCTTGCGTTCTGAATATCCCGACGTTCGTATTATTTTGACCCATGGCACTGCCACAGGTCGTGCATTGGGTGCAACGCTATTGAAAGAAGGCGATGCACAAGTTTGGCAGCCGTGGGATACGCCAGCCATCGTGCAAAAATTTCTGCAGCATTTCCAACCAAACTTGGCGGTAGTGCTGGAGACGGAGGTATGGCCGAACTGGGTCGCGCAATGCCAACACGCCCATATCCCCATGGTGTTAGTCAACGCCCGCATGAGCGAGAAAAGCATGCTAAGTGCACAACGTCTCGCATGGTTGTCTCGCCCCGCTTATGCGGGGCTCAATGGCGTCTGGGCCCAAACGCCTGACGACGCCAAGCGGTTAGAGCGCTTAGGTGCGCCCGTGATGGAAGTAGTGGGCAATGTGAAATTCGACGCCCAACCTAATTCTGTTTTATTGGCGCAAGCTTTGCTGTGGAGTAAAAATTTCACCCGACCCGTTGTTTTATTGGCCAGTTCACGCGAAGGCGAAGAAGACTTGTGGCTTGACGCACTGCAAGCTTTGAAAGAAAACCCAACCGACGGCCAAGAGCACGTGCATGCGGTGCATTGGTTAGTGGTGCCAAGACACCCCCAACGTTTTGAAGAAGTAGCACAAACGATTGTGAACCGCGGTTGGAAACTTTCTCGTCGCAGTGAATGGCTCGATGGCCCAGACCCAATAGTTGAAGAAAATTTAGATACCGTTTGGCTGGGTGACTCTATGGGCGAGATGTCACTTTATTTCGGCCTCGCTGATGTGGCGTTATTGGGTGGCAGTTTTATGAGCCTCGGAGGCCAAAACCTGATTGAGGCTACTGCCTGTGGGTGTCCAGTGATCATGGGACCGCATACTTTTAATTTTGCAGAGGCGGCAGAGTTGGCACTAGACGCTGATGCAGCCATTCGTGTGCAAGACATGGCACAAGCGGTGACTTCTGCATTGCAATTGGTGTGCTCAGGTCCTGATGAAAACAGCTACGTATCAGCTTGCTTAGCCTTCACGCAAAAGAACAAAGGTGCTACCCAACGCACCGTTCAAGCTTTGAAGCCTTATTTGCAAGGCTGATCAAGGCGCAAGTAGTTGGTTGATGGGCTCTAAATCTTGAGGCGTCAAGGTGCCTGTAGCTTGCCTTAACTTCAAGGTGCCCACTAAAACGTCATAACGTGCTTTGGCCAAATCACGTTTGGTTTGATAGAGCTGGCTTTGCGAGTTCAAGACATCGATATTGATGTTCACACCTACAGAGTAGCCCAGTTTGTTGGCATCTAAGGCGCTTTGCGTGGAAGCTTCCGCTGCTTCGTAGGCTTTGACTTGGCTTAACCCAGCAATCAAGCCAAGATAAGCGGAGCGCGTATTTTGAGCCACGGTGCGCTTTGCATTGTCCAAGTCGGCCAATGCCTTTTGCTCCAAGGCTTTTGTTTCTCGAATCCGATATTGGGTGGTCAGTCCAGCAAAAAGTGGAACGCTGAGCGTGAGACTTGCAGATGGGTTCAATATGTGGTTACTAGAGGTTGTAGCTGTCGTACCAAGGGGTGACGATGACGTACCTCCAAAATTGCGAGTTCCACCGTACACAATAGAGCCGTCCAATGTGGGTAAGTGCCCAGCAGAAGCTTTGTCAACCTCTAATTTGGCAACATCAAGTGCCAACTCAGCTTGCCGAACAATTGGACTCATAGACTCAGATCTAGACACCCAAGTCTCCATAGGGTCTTTGGGCGGATCAATCAATTTGGAGTTGTCGCGCAATGGCTTAGCCTTGATATCTGTTCTGCCAACTGCCAAACCAAGAGCAAGTAATTTGATGCGCACATCGTTTTCAGCGGAAATTTCTTGCGCGTGCGTGAGGTCATAACGCGCTTGGGCATCGCGAACGCCAGTAATGGTGGCTGTCCCCACTTCAAAATTACGTTTGGCCGAGGCAAGTTGCTCGGCTACAGCTCTTTTTTGCGCTCTTACAAATTCAAGACTGTCTTGGCTGGACAGTAAATCAAAATAGGTTTGCGTAACCCGCACGAGGAGTTCTTGTTCTGCGGCTTCAAATTGTGCAGTTGCAAGTAGCAACTGACGACCGCCTTGTTTGTAAGTAGCCCAAACAGCAGGACGATAAAGGGGTTGCGTCATCGTCACGTTGGCTGAATAAACACCGAAAGTGTTTTCTCCATTTGAGCTAGGTGCTTTGTCGTAGGAAACGGTTGCGTTTGTTCTTGTAGCAGTAGAGCCCAGAGAAATATTAGGCAATATGCCACCAAGTGTCTGGTTGGCCTTGGCTAAATTAGCCTCATATTGCGCTTTGGCAGAAATAAAAGACGCATCGTACTCACGGGCTATCTCATAGAGAGTAACCAAGCTTTGGGCACGCACCTGAGAAGAAAACGACAACACAACCGCTAGAGCGATAGGAAGCGGGCTAAATAAGTTGCGAGAAATCTTCATGCGATGCTTTCAAAAATCAATACGTAGGCACATTGGGGTCCACTTGCGAAGACCATGCGTGAATACCACCTTCTATGTTGGCGAGATGTGTAAAACCTTGGCTAGACAGATAAGCGGCCACTTGCATACTGCGACTACCGTGGTGACACAGACACGCAATAGGACGGTCTTTGTCTAATTCAGACAACTTCTCAACGATAGACCCCATAGGCAGAGTGACAAGCTCAAATCCATTTGCAGTCACGCAAGCAGTTTGCACCTCATAGGGTTCGCGTACATCCAATACAACGGTGTTACCGCTTGCAGATTTGCTGCTGATCCAATCAGGCAGTTGAGAGGGTTGAATTTGGTCAATCATTGGTAAGACTTAGAAAGTGAAGCGACTGGGTTGCTTGAAACCTAGCAAACGTGGTGCAGTGGTGTCCCACAGTGCTTTGTGATCCCAAGCGCTAGCACTAGTACGTATATGCAAAGTAGCTTGCATCACAGGCTCTTCGCCAACGATGGCGATCAATCGACCACCCACCTTGAGTTGATCCAGCAATACTTGCGGAACTTCATACACCGACCCGCCCAAAACAATCGCATCAAACGGACCTGCGTCTGATGCTCCTGCATAGCCATCAGCCATGCGTAAATCTACATTGGAGATTCCAGCACTTTGCAAATTCGCACAGGCTTTGGCGTGGAGTTCAGGGTTAATTTCTAGACTCACCACATGGTGCGAGCGGTCGGCCAGTAATGCAGTAAGGTAACCGCTGCCCGTTCCAATCTCTAAAACTTTGTCCGTAGGCTTGAGCGCTACATCGTGCATAAGTCGCGCGTCGATGCGAGGCGCCACCATGGCTTGTCCATGGCCCAATGGAATTTCAATATCTGTGTAGGCCAGCGCTTGGTAGGCGGCAGGAACAAACAGTTCGCGCGCAATGTGTTGTAGCGTGTGTAAAACAGCAGGGTCTAAAACCTGCCAAGGACGAATTTGTTGTTCGACCATATTGAAGCGTGCTTGTTCTAAAGCGTTCATCGCGTGACTCCGGGGACTAGGTAGGTTGAATACATAAAATTTTAACGGGCGCTTACTCACGGGTTAGGTAAGCTTGGGGGCATGCCATTTGCGGCGAATCCAATTGGCAAAATCATCAAGGTAGCAATACACCACGGGGACGACTACCAAGGTCAACAAGGAAGAAGTGATCACCCCTCCAATCACAGCCTGACCCATAGGTGCCCGTTGCTCAGACCCTTCCGTCATAGCAAACGCCAAAGGGATCATGCCAAAAATCATGGCCAAGGTGGTCATCAAAATGGGGCGCAAACGCACCTGTGCTGCTAATAAAAGCGCCTCTTCACGGGGCAGGCCTTTTTGAACACTGCCGTCCGCTCGAACTTTGTCTTCGCGCGAACGAATGGCAAAGTCAACCAACAAAATCGCATTTTTAGTGACCAATCCCATCAGCATCACCATGCCAATGACTGAGAACATAGATACGGCAGACCCAAACATCAGCAAGGCCAAGACCACACCAATCAATGTCAAGGGCAAGGCCGTCATCAGTGCCAACGGTTGTAAAAAGCTTTTGAATTGGCTCGCCAAAATCATATAAATGAACACAATGGCCAGCACCAAAGCAGACAGGGCGTAGTCAAACGACTCTTTCATACTTTTTGTGGAGCCGCTGAATTGGTAGCGGTAACCAGGTGGCAACACCATCTCTTCCATAATTTTTTTGATATCGCCAGATACTTCACCCGCAGAGCGGTTGAAGACATTGGCGTTGATGGCGACTTCACGCATCAAATTACGGCGGTTAATTTGGTTGGGTCCAGTGCCTTCGACAACATGGGCAAACTGGTTCAAACGCGCCACGCGGGGCGTTCCGTCTGGCGCCGTTCCCACGACAAATGGCAGGCGTTCAATGTCTGGGATGTTGTCGCGTGCACCAGGGGCCAAACGTACGTTGACGTTGTAGGTTTGGTCGTCAGGGGCTAGCCAATTGGTGACGGTTTTGCCTTCCACCAAGATGCGTAATTGGTTACCAATATTGCCAAGCGTGAGTCCAAGATCGCTCGCGGCCTCGCGTTGAAGGGCGACTTGCACCGTGGGCTTGTTGGGTTTCACGCTGGAGTCAAGATCGACCAAACCTGGAATAGGTCGCACTTTGACCATGACTTGTTGGGCAAGGCGTTCAAGTTCGCGCAAATCGGGTCCCAATAAAGAGAACTCAATTTGCTTATTGCCACCAACGGTATCTAACAAACCTGCATGGGTCACGGTGATGCCAGGAACGCGTTGCAATCGATTACGCAAAAGGGACGTCATTTCATCCATGCTGCGTTGGCGTAGTTTGCGATCAACCAAACGGATGTAAACGCTGGCATAAATTTTTCCGTTAGCGTTGCCAGTGTTGATAGTGGCCAAGGTGTAACGCACTTCCGGAAACTCTCGAATGATTTGTTCTACCTGCTGCGCTTTGGCCTCGGTGGCCTCTAGCGACGATCCTACGGGCGTATAAAAATTCACCGAGGTTTCTGAGAAATCTGCTTTGGGCACAAACTCTGTTCCCAGCAATGGAACCATGAAAACGCTGGTGATAAATATGCTTGCGGCCAAACCTAGCGTAGCGCGTTTATGTTTGAGAGACCAACGGAGCGTGGTTTGGTAAAGCACTTCTAAGCGCTGTGTGCTTTTGTTAAACCATGCGGTGGCGGGAGAGATCGTGCGGTCATACCAATTGGGTTTTTTAATCTGACCCGCAGGTGTTTTTCCCTGCACTTCAATAGAGGGGTCATGCCATATGGACGAAAGCATAGGGTCCAAGGTGAAGCTCACAAACATCGAAATCAATACCGCAGCCACAATGGTTAAGCCAAACTCGTGGAAGAACTTGCCAATGACGCCGCCCATAAAGCCAATAGGTAAAAACACAGCAACGATAGAGAAGGTGGTAGCTAGCACCGCGAGGCCAATTTCTTGCGTGCCTTCCATCGCTGCGTCATAAGGGGCTTTGCCCATTTGCACATGGCGCACGATGTTCTCGCGCACCACGATGGCGTCATCAATCAGCAAGCCAACGCAAAGCGACAACGCCATCAAGGTCACCATATTGATGGTGAAACCAAACATATACATGAACAAAAATGTGCCAATGATGGCGATGGGTAAGGTCAACCCGGTGATGACGGTCGAGCGCCATGAGTTCAGAAATAAAAATACGATCAAAACGGTGAGTAAGGCGCCTTCAATCAGGGTGCGTCGGACGTTCTCAACCCCCACGCGAATCGGGCGCGAACCATCCTGCACCGTCTCTAAAACAACCCCTTTGGGTAATTCAGCCTTGATGGCGGTAACCGCTTTGTTGAGGTTGTCGACTACTTCGATCGTGTTCTCATCTAATGCTTTTTGCACCGTGATAAGTAAGGTACGTTGTCCGTTGTAGAGTGCCAAGTTTTCGACTTCTTGTGCCCCGTCTTTGACAGTGGCAACTTGGCTAAGACGAATAGGGGTTGTGGCTTTGCGCGCCACGATGATTTGCCCAAACATCTCAGGCCGCAACATACGTCCTTCGATCTGGATCACACGGTCTTGCTGCAAAGAACGCAAAGAGCCTACGGGCATGTCTTTCGCTTCTGACGCGACGGCGTTGGCGATTTGTTCTGCGGAGACGCCCAACGATTCCATGGCTTGCGGATTGAGATAGATATTGATCTCTCGCAAAGTGCCGCCCACCATATTGACAGCGCCCACGCCCGACACATTTTGTAGGCGTTTTTTCAGTATTTGATCCGTCCAATTGGTGAGTTCAACAGCCGATAGCGATGAAGTACCAGGCAGCACAGCCAAAGACCAAATCGCACGGCTAGCAGGATCAAAGCGCAATATGCGTGGGTCTCTTACTTCATCGCGCAAAGTAGGGCGCATCAGCGCGACTTTTTCGCGCACGTCATCGGCACCTTTTCGGCCGTCTATCTTGAGGTCAAACTCAACCACCACCACCGAAACGCCTTCATAACTGCGAGACGTGAGTGCATTGATACCGGCAATGGAATTGACGGCTTCTTCCACTTTTTTAGTCACCTCGCTCTCTACAATTTCAGGAGAGGCACCTGGATATTCGGTGCTGACGACGACGACGGGCAAATCAATATTCGGAAACTGGTCGATCTTGAGACGTTGATAAGAGAACAAGCCCAGCACCACAAACGCAAGCATCACCATCGTCGCGAAGACGGGGTTTTTGAGGCTGACTTTGGTGAACCACATGGTGCGTTGCGAACCGATTTAGCGAGAAGTTGGGTTGTTAGCTGTAAACCGAACTGTCATTCCTTCGCGCATTGCACCTACTTGGCCTTTTAAAACAATGCTGCCGGCTGTTAGGCCTTTGACTGCCACCCAGTCCTGTGAATCTTTGCCAGATGCATCGTTGCCGCGAATACCCGTCTCGACGGTTTGATGGCGGACGCGCATGTCTTCCCCTACTTTTTCTAATATCTGTACGTAGGGGCTGGGGTGGTCGGTGCGCACCGAGGTTAAGGGCACGGCCATGACTTGTGAGTTCATTAGCCCCAGAGTGCCCTTGGCAAATAAACCGTGGCGCAACCCCGCAGGTTTGTCTAGGGTGAGGTAAACCAACACACTGCGACTACCCGCTTGGGCACTGGGGCTCATGCGGGTTACGCGCGCTGTGACTAATTCGGCGCGGTCTTCGATTTGTAGCCGAGCAATTTGACCCATCTTGATGTCCAATGAATCGCTTGGGCTCAGGGGCGCTTCTACTTCGAGTTGGCGCAAGTCGACCAGCTCTAAAACTTTGGCATCGATGCCAACCCGCTCACCCAGTTGTGCAGCACGCACCGCAATCACGCCAGAGAAAGGTGCACGCAGCACAGAATCATCCAGAGATTTACGCGCGACATCTGCGCCAGCAATAGCCGCCTTATGACTAGCCACTGCGCCTTGGAAAGAGGCCAGTGAATTATCTAGAGCCGTTTTTGAGATAAAGCCTTGATCGACCAAGGCCTTATTGGTGTCCCATTGGCGTTGGGCGATCTCCATTTGTGACTTGGCCGCGCTGGCTTGTTCTTGCGCTTGCTCAAAGCGACGCTGGTATTCCACTGGATCAATACGGGCCAACACTTGTCCAGCAGAAACAGAGTCGCCTTCACGTACTTTGATTTCTTTTAACTCACCCGCTACGCGTGCTTTGATGACTGCGTAATTCAATGCCTTCACAGTACCGGAGACAGCTAATCCTTGGGTAATTTCGCGAATCTCGGCAGTGAAGACGTCGTTGTTGGAGAGTTCGATTTGGGCTTGCAATTGCGCTGCATCTGTGGCGGCGAGCTGCTGGGTGCGCTTGGCAGAAAGTGCTCGCCAAATGCCAATAGCCAATGCCAACAAGATGAGGGCAATGACGATACGACGGGTTGTTATTTTCATAGGACTCATCTGCAATGCAGTGTTTTAAACAGTGATGCCGTGGAGCAAAACGTCCACCTGCATTTCTATAAAGCGCTCAGGGTCTATCTGAATACCGGAAGAACACAAGCCCATAGAGTTTTTCCACATCATCAGAAAAATCATCGGGGCGTAAACCGTGTGCACCGCTTGGTCAAGCTCAATCGTGCGGAATTCGCCCGTATCGATACCGCGCTGCAAGATGCGGCGAATCAAGGCAACACCAGGTTCGATGACTTCGGCGTGATAGAAGTTGGCAATTTCAGGAAAGTTTTGGGCTTCGCCCATGACCAACTTAGGAATGCCACTGGCCGGCGTGTTTCCAATACGTTCCCACCAAGAACGCATGGCGTAGCGCAACATTTCGCTGCTACTACCTTTGAAACTGTTGAACTCCTCATTCCATGCTGGAAACAAATTCGCAATGTTTTCGCGAATAACAGCTTTGAGCAGGTCTTCTTTGGTTTCGAAATACAAAAACAAAGTGCCCTTGGACACGCCTGCAAGTGCAGCAACTTCCTCGACGCGGGTAGCAGCAAAACCTTTTTCCACAAACAAAGACAAGGCTGCTTGCAACAACTCGCCTGGGCGGGCTTGCTTACGTCGTTCACGTTTGTGGTGGGGATCAATAACGAGGAGGGGGGATGCGGAAGACACAGATTTAAATTAATGACTGACTGGTTAGTAATATAGCCGATCGGCTTCATTTCCTGTGTATTTGGGGCATCACATGGGCTAAGTAAAGTCTGCGGTGGCCGAAAGCCTAAAATCGCGGGTTATGTCTCAATCACAGCCCCTTCTCGACAACCTCGGCGATTACCCAGTGATTACCTTGGGTGGTGGTTGCTTCTGGTGCACGGAGGCCGTGTTTGACCGCGTGCAAGGCGTGATGGACGTGGAATCAGGCTATTGCAATGGCCATGTTCAAAATCCTACCTACGAACAAGTTTGCGATGGCAATACGGGGCATGTCGAGGTGGTGCAGTTGCGCTATGACCCGAAAACCATCAGTTTGCGTGAGTTGCTAGAGATATTTTTCGTCATCCACGACCCGACCACCTTGAACCGCCAAGGCAATGACGTGGGTACCCAGTACCGCAGTGGCATTTATCTCAGCCTAGCAACCGATCGCGCTGTTGCGCAAAGCGTGTGTGACCAAGTCAATCAGGAAATGCAAGGCAAAGTGGTAACCGAAATCGAGATGCTGCACAACTACAGCAGCGCTGAGGATTACCACCAAGATTATTTTGAGAACCATCCCAACCAAGGGTATTGCGCTTTTGTGGTGGCACCTAAGGTCAAGAAGTTTTTACAGACGTTTTCAAACAAGGTACGCGCATGATGCGGCAGCTGTTGGGTTTACGTCAGTGGATGATGTGGGCGCTGCTGGCACTGGTGTGCCTGCAAACCTTGACCGTTGTGCACCGTATCGTGCATAAAGAAAGTGTGGCAGATCGCGTGACGCAAACATTGCAAGATCTTGCAGTGGCGCAGCAAAAGCCAACACATTTGCCAAGTAGCCCCGCAGAAGAAACACTATTTTTTGCTGATTTATGGGGCGAGCATAAAAGTTTGACGGACTGCCAGTTGTTTGACCAAGCCTGTCCTGACGCCTTGCAACACGCTTTGCACATAGATAGTTATATTCCTGCGCCCGCAATATGGTTGGGCCTTGCATTGCTCGAACGCTTTGCGCTGTTTGAGCGGTTTTATGCGGCCCGTGGCCCCCCTGTTATTACTTTGATTTGACTTTTTAATTCGCGCTGAGGGCTTAGCCCTGAACGCTGTCATTTCTTTGCGAACAGGATAGTTTTATGAAATTTCGAGATTTCCGTCATTCGCTTGCCTATGTAGCGAGCCTTTCGTGTTTTGCGCACTTATCGGTGTATGCGCAAAGTGCCCAAGATCCGTATACAACGCGTTTAGATGATGTCACCATCACTGCACGTTCTTTAGAGAACACAGGTTTATTGGTGCCGGCCCAGCAACTCTCGGGCGCAGCACTCACCCAACGTCTGGGATCAACGCTGGGTGAAACTTTAGACAACTTACCGGGTATCGCCAACAGCTCTTTTGGCCCCAATGTGGGGCGGCCAACCATACGCGGTATGGACGGCGACCGCATTCGCATATTGCAAAACAGCGGTGCGAATATGGATGTCTCGGGTTTGAGCTTTGACCATGCGGTACCGATGGACCCACTCACCACAGAACGCATTGAAATTTTGCGTGGCCCTGCTACTTTGCTTTATGGCGGAAGCGCTATTGGTGGCGTGGTGAATGTGATTGACAACCGCATAGCCCGCGAACGTGCATTTGATTCCAAAGGTGGCGTGATGGGTAAAGCCGAACTGCGTGCTGGCGGTGCTGCCAATGAACGCAGTACGGGCGCCATGGTGGAGACGGGGACCGATAAGTTCGCCATCCATGTAGATGCTTTTGACAGACGCACACAGAATTTGAAAGTACCCAAAAACATGTCATGTGAAAGTGGCGTGAATTCCGTAAAAGTGTGTAATTCGGCAAGTAATACCAAAGGTGGTGCTGTCGGTGGTACCTTGTTGTTTGACAGGGGTTACTTAGGTCTGTCAACCAGTGAATATAAAAGCACCTACGGAACGGTAGCGGAAGAGTATGTGACCATTGGCATGGTGCGACGTCATCATGCGCTAGAGGGAAAGTTACGCGATGTAGGCGAATGGTTTCAAGATGTGAAGTTTCAAGGCGGATACACACAGTATTCGCATACAGAGTACAGCAGTAACGTGGCAGGCACACAGTTTGACAACGGTGGCTTAGACATGCGACTGGAGGCAAGGCAACGAAGCGTGGCTTTAGGTAACGGATTACAACTGGAAGGCACGATTGGTTTACAAAGCGAGCGTAACAATTTGCATGCAGTAGGTGACGAAAAATTCGTGCCCACCAGTCGAACCCACAGCACAGCACTCTTTACCTACCAGGCTTTAAAAACACCGTGGGGTCAGTGGACGGCAGGGGCGCGTTCTGAGTCTGTGAGTGTCCAGTCTTTAGAAAGCATTGGCCCCAACAACGAAAACGCAGCCCAAACCAAGACCTTCAATCCGATGAGCTTTGCATTAGGCGTGATGCGCAACTTACGTCAGGGTGAAGCGCAAAACGGCTGGCAAGTAACGAGCAACATCACTACCAGCCAACGCGCACCCAAAGACTACGAGTTGTTTGCCTATGGCCCCCATGCGGCCACGGGAGCCTATGAAATTGGGTCTTCCACTATGGCTTTAGAAAAAGCCACGCAACTCGATTTAGGAGGCGAATGGAAAAACGGACTACACAAATTGGGAGTGACTGCATTTACTTCGGAGTTTGCAAACTTCATTTCTTTGCAGTCTTCTGGTAGCTACAAAACTTCTGCGGGGGCAGTGGGTACCTCTACTGATTTACCTGTCTACAACTTCCAAGGTGTACGGGCCAGATTTATGGGCCTAGAGTCCCATGCCAAGTTGCGTATGGTTGGTGGTCAACAAGCACTGCTCTCTAACGACGCACAACATGGCGCGGTTGATTTGGAATTGCGCGGTGACATCCTGCGTGCCGATGATTTAACCAATGGACGACCTATGCCTCGCATTGCACCTATGCGGTTGGGCGCAGATGCTTTGTGGTCAAAAAATGCATGGGGCGCACGTTTTGGCTTTATGCATGCCGGAGCTCAAAACCGTATGCCGTATTACAGCAATGTCACTCCAGTCACGACGGCTGCTTACACCCTGTGGAATGCAGGGCTCAACTACCACGCACATAGCGGACCTACGCATTGGATGTTTTTCGCCAAACTAGATAACTTAACTAACAAGTTGGCCTACTCTTCTACGTCAAGCCTGACCCAAACGATGTCCAGTAGTTTGGCACCACCGCTCGCTGGCAGAAGTTTGAAACTTGGACTGCAAGCGAGTTTCTAACCTAAGGTTTAAGGCGCCAAACGCTCTCTCATCCAAACAGAGGCGTTTGGCTTGGTATCAAGGCGATAGCGCAAACGGTCATGCAAACGGCTTTTACGTCCTTGCCAAAACTCCCATTGGTCTGGCACCAAGCGATAACCACCCCAGTGGGGTGGTCGCGGTGGGTGCAATAAAAATTGTGCGCCGTATTTCACCGCATTGGTCACCAAGACTGTGCGATCGGAAATAACCTCGCTTTGCGGACTCGCCCATGCGCCTATGCGTGAGTCAAGTGGGCGGCTATTGAAATAGTCGTCGCTTTCTTGCTCACTGACTTTCTCAACGCGTCCCTCAATGCGCACCACGCGTTCTAACTCGACCCAATGGAACTGCAAACTGGCAAATGGGTTGCCAGCCAATTGCTGGCCTTTACGGCTGTTGTAATTGGTGAACCAAACAATGCCACGTGCATCCAAGCCTTTGATCAACACAATGCGCGAGCTGGGGCGCATATCACTGCCCACAGTGGCTAGCGTCATGGCATTGGGCTCTGGTAGTTCAGCGGTGATGGCTTCTTGTAACCAGCCTTCAAACTGCTTGAATGGATCAGCAGCAGAGTCGGTTTCGCTGAGTTCAGCGCGTTCGTAACTTTTGCGGAGTTTGGAAATGTCTTGCATGGAGGTGATGTTAGGTCTTTTTTAATTCTGCTTTAAAGTTCGCGCTATGTCACTATCAAAAACAGATAACAGCCTACCTACTGTGCTTGTACTCGCAGCGGGCCGCTCCGAGCGTTTCAAGGCGGCTTCAGGTGGCCAACACAAATTAGACACGATGTTGCAAGGGCGAAGCGTTTTAGAGCGCACCTTGGCAGGCGTACAAGCCAGTGGATTACCTTTTCATGTGGTGCGAGCTGTGGACATTGCACATTTAGAAAACGCTGGTATGGGTGACAGCATTGCAATGGGTGTGGCTGCTACACAAAACGCCAATGGGTGGTTGATCTTGCCTGCTGACTTGCCTTTGGTACTGCCTAAAACTTTATTTGTCTTAGCTTTGGAAT
>RFTR01000003.1 GCA_009923345.1 Betaproteobacteria bacterium | reverse complement strand
TGCACAATCACAGTGGGGGGTGAGCCTGCAGGTGCATCCGGCATGGGTGGGTAGCCAAATGACACACCTTGCATAGACAGCATAGGGTTGGGCAAATTAGCAGGCTCTTTGAACTCAAAACTAAAGTCTGCATCGGCCAGTAAAGGTGCAATTTTTTCCATCCGGTCTAAGGCTTTGACTCGGCTTTGGGCTTGTTTGGCTTTGCTGGCTTTGGCTTTGAAACGGGCAATGAATTTTTGTAAATGTGCAATCTTGTCTTGCTGCTTAGCAAAGGCGTTTTGTTGCAGTTCCATTTGCTCGGCACGCATGTCCTCAAACTTGCTGTAATTGCCACCGTAACGCACCAATTTAGCGGCATCGATATGCAAAGTGACATTGGTCACCGCATCTAAAAACTCGCGGTCATGGCTAATCACCAGCATCGTGCCTTCGTAGCGTTTGAGCCAAGCTTCAAGCCAAACCAGTGCATCTAAGTCCAAGTGGTTAGTGGGCTCATCAAGCAACAGAAGATCGGAAGGGCACATCAAAGCACGCGCCAACTGCAAACGCATACGCCAACCCCCTGAAAAACTATTCACGGGGTTTTCTAGTTCAGTCGTTTTAAATCCAAGACCTAATATCAAGGATTGCGCGCGTGCGGGCGCATCATGTTCGCCTGCGTCATACAGTGCCATATAGGCGTGGCCCATACGATCGCCATCACCACTGGCTTCGGCCGCAGCGACTTCTAGACGGGCATCACACAAAACCGTATCGCCTTCGATCACAAATTCGGTGGCGCTTTGGTCCGTCTCAGGCATGTCCTGTGCCACTTGCCCCATACGCCATTGCGCGGGGATATGGCATTCGCCTGCATCTTCTTGCAAGCTGCCGTTCAAAAGCCCAAAGAGTGTGGATTTGCCAGCGCCATTACGACCTACCAAACCCACTTTTTCAGAGGGATTGATGGTGACGGTCGCACTGTCTAGCAAGACTTTGGCACTTCTGCGCAAAACAATATTTTTTAAGGCAATCATGTGTGGTGGTTGTTAAGAATGATTGCCTGTCGCGTCAGCAAAAGTACTTGGTCATCGCCTGCACTGGTCGTTAACCAAACAACGTCGAGTTGAGGAAACGCAGTTTCGAAAAAATCGCGTTCATTGCCTATTTCTAAAACCAATACAGCGTCTTCCTGCATGTGATCAGGTGCTTGTTGCAGTAAACGGGTGATAAAGCGCATGCCATCAGGACCGCCATCCAATGCCAATGCGGGTTCGCTGACATATTCTTTGGGCAATGCCGCCATGCTTTGACTATTCACATAAGGCGGATTGCAGAGTATGAGATCAAACTTTTGTTGGATATTTTGAAAACCATCAGACACCACCAAAGTCATGCGCTCTAGCAATCCGTGTCGATCTACATTGATTGCTGCAACTTCTAGTGCTTCGGCGCTGATATCACTTCCAAGCACTTTTACTTCGGGATAGGCGAGGGCAGCCAGAATCGCCAAGCTTCCATTGCCCGTACACATATCGAGCACATGTTTCGTATTTGCAGATAACCAAGGGTCAATACTGCCGGTAGCCAAAACCTCTGCAATCAATGAACGCGGAACGATGGCTCTCTCGTCCACATAAAAAGACACACCTTCCAGCCATGTTTCTTGCGTTAAGTAAGCCGCGGGTTTTCGTGCAGAAATACGCTTTGAAATTAATTGTTCGACTTTGCGAACGTCTTCTTCAAGCACAACGATATCGAGGGCGTCGTCTGTGAAATCTGTGTCGAGAGGCAATCCGAGTTGCCATAAAACCAGCCAAGCTGCTTCGTCTCGTGCATTGTTGGTGCCATGCCCAAAACTTAAACCTTCTTGTATGTGGGCGAGTTCAAGTTTTTTGGCAGAGTCAGCAATGAGTGCGCTCAGTCGTTCTTGTAACGTCATCACGCGCGGTGTTCGACGCCAGAAGATAGGCTGTGAAGGCGTTCTAAAACACGTCGATAAATATTTTTGAGAGGCTCAATATCCGCCAACGTAATATGCTCGTCAATTTTGTGGATGGTGGCGTTGGGAGGCCCTAATTCAATCACTTGCGGACAAATTTGCGCCATGAAACGGCCGTCGCTTGTACCGCCCGTAGTGGAGAGTTGGGTTTTTATGCCAGTTTCATCCGCAATGGCATTTTGAACCGCTTGCACCAAATCGCCAGGTTTAGTCAGAAATGGCAGGCCACCTAAGACCCAAGTAAGTTCATAGTTCAGTTGATGACGTGCCAAAACATCTTTCAGACTGCTTTGTAATTTTTCAACTGTGGACTCCGTACAAAAACGGAAATTGAAATCCACCACGCATTCACCAGGAATGACATTGCCAGCACCTGTGCCTGCATGAATATTGCTAATTTGCCAAGAGGTTGGTTGAAAAAAATCATTACCCTCGTCCCATACTTTTTGTGCGAGTTCAGCCAAGGCAGGTGCAAAGGCGTGAATAGGATTAAGCGCCAACTGCGGATAGGCAATATGTCCTTGAATACCTTTGATGGTGAGTTTGCCGCTCAGCGTGCCACGGCGTCCGTTTTTGATCATGTCGCCGGTGCGCTCAACGGAAGTAGGTTCACCCACAATGCACCAGTCGAGTTTTTCACCACGGGCTTTTAATGCCTCGCAGACTTTGACGGTGCCATCCACCGCAGGACCTTCTTCGTCGCTGGTGAAAAGCAAAGCAATGTTAAAAGCGGGGTGAGGCTGTGCCGCTAAAAATTCTTCAATCGAAACCACCATGGCTGCGAGAGAGGTTTTCATATCGCTACTGCCGCGGCCAAACAATTTGCCGTCGCGGTGGGTGGGTGTAAATGGATCGCTGCTCCATTTGGCGATAGGTCCTGTGGGGACTACATCGGTGTGACCCGCAAAGACCAGTGTTTTCGCGTTGGCACGCTTGCTACGTTTGATGGCCCACAAATTACTCACGCGAAATGTGTCTGGGCCGCTATCCATGCGTTCACTCACAAAACCTAGAGGTTCAAGATACGATGCGATCAACTCCAAGCATCCGGCGTCTTCAGGCGTTGCCGAGGGACGTGCAATCAGTTGTTCGGCAAGCGCAAGGGTGCGGGACATGGCGGCCAAAGAAAATTAGTCGCGCAACAAGTCGTTCAAAGAAGTCTTCGCGCGTGTCTGTGCGTCCACGCGCTTCACAATCACCGCGCAATACAAACTGTATTTGCCATCAGCGCTAGGTAAGTTGCCGGAGACCACTACGGAGCCAGCGGGGATACGACCGTAAGTCACTTCGCCAGTCGCTCTGTCATAAATTTTGGTGCTTTGACCGATGTAAACGCCCATAGAAATCACGGAGTTTTCTTCAACGATAACGCCTTCTACAACTTCGGAGCGGGCACCAATAAAGCAGTTGTCTTCAATGATGGTGGGATTCGCTTGCACAGGTTCCAGAACACCGCCAAGGCCAACACCGCCAGATAAATGGACGTTTTTGCCGACTTGTGCGCAAGAACCTACGGTGGCCCATGTATCGACCATGGTTCCTTCGTCAACATAAGCGCCAATGTTCACGTAGCTTGGCATCAGAATCGCACCCTTGGCGATGTAACTTCCACGACGCGCAACAGCGGGAGGCACCACGCGCACACCACTGGCTTTCATTTCATCTTCGCTCAAATGGGCGAACTTAGTAGGAACCTTGTCATAAAAGCCCAAGTCACCTGCTTTGATGACTTCGTTGTCTTTCAAGCGGAATGACAACAGAACAGCCTTTTTAATCCACTGGTGCGTGGTCCATTGGCCAACCGATTGGCGGGTCGCCACGCGCATGCGGCCAGCGTTCATTTCGGAGATCACGTGTTCCACCGCATCGCGAATTTCTTGCGATGCGTTGGCGGAGTTGATCGAAGCGCGGTTGTCCCAAGCGGTATCAATGATGGATTGAAGTTGTGCGGTCATGATGGATCTTTTTGGAGGATGAAAAGGTATTATGGGCGTTGAACAAATTCAACAATGCGTTGTGCGGCTTGCATACATTCCTGGGTTTCAGCAACCAAGGCCATACGAATGCGAGCGGCACCAGGATTGAAGCCCTGAGACTCACGCGCTAGAAAACTACCCGGCAGAACTGTCACATTGTATTGAGCCAGAAGATCCCTTGCGAAAGCTTGGTCGTCACCGCCTGGCACAGCTGCCCACAGGTAAAAACCTGCATCCGGCAACTTCACGTCCAAGACCTTCGCCAACAGTGGCGTGACTGCCGCAAACTTTTGGCGGTACATGTCGCGATTGGCGACCACATGGGCTTCATCATCCCAGGCTGCGATGCTAGCCGCTTGCACCATGCCACTCATGGCGCTGCCGTGGTAAGTGCGGTAGAGCAAAAACTGTTTCAAAAGCTTAGCGTCTCCTGACACAAAGCCGCTGCGCATACCAGGCACATTGCTGCGCTTGGAAAGGCTGGTGAAGGCGACGAGATTTTTGTAATCTGTTCGGCCTAATTTATAAGATGCTTCTAGTCCACCCAGTGGCGCTTCTTCTCGGAAATAGATTTCGCTGTAGCACTCATCGCTAGCGATCACAAAGCCATAGCGGTCACTCAATTCAAGGAGTGTTTTCCAGTCAGCCAAAGGCATGACTGAACCCGTTGGATTGCCGGGAGAGCAGACAAACAGCAATTGCGTGTTTTTCCAGACTGCTTCTGGCACATTGCCCCAGTCCACATTGAAATTTAAAGCAGGATCACTTGGGGCATAAAAGGCTTGCGCACCGGCAAGCAAGGCCGCACCCTCATAGATTTGATAGAACGGGTTTGGGCAAACCACAGTAGCCCCTGTTTTCGATCCATCCACCACGGTTTGGGCAAATGCAAACAAAGCCTCGCGCGATCCGTTGATTGGCAAAATTTGGTTGTCCGGATTTAGCGCTAATCCATAACGCCTTTGCACCCAATTGGCGCAGGACTGGCGCAGGGCAGGCAGACCTACCGTGGCAGGATAGGAACTTAATGCCTCAGTGGAGGCTGCTAGCGCGTCTAAAACCAATTGCGGCGTGGCATGACGGGGTTCACCAATGCCAAGGCTAATCGGGGGATATTTTGCGGAGGGCGTAACTGTTGAAAAAAGTTGCTTCAAACGCTCAAATGGATAGGGCTGAAGTCTTTGCAATAAGGGATTCATGACTGCTATTATCCTTAAGCCTCAACCCATTTATTGACCTGTCGCCATGTCTTTACTGCTTGATTTAACGCGCGCCAAAGAATTTGCCCAAGAACCTGAGCAGTTGCAGCAGCTTTTAGTGACTTTTGAGCACAGTTTGGCGCAAGAACTGATCGAACTCGATGCGGCATTCACCCACGGAAATACCCAAAAAGCAGAGCATGCACTGCACGCCCTCAAAGGCTTTTTACCCATGTTCACTGGTGACTCTTTAGGCTCCTCCGTTATCGATTTGTATGCGAAATCTAGGCAACAGCCTTTTGAGGTAACAAAATCGCAATTTACTACCTTGGTACCCAATTTAGAGCTGTTGTTATCACAGGTACGCACCCGTCTGAACGCTTTATGATGCATGCCTAGTCAAAAGAGGTTTTAGGTGCGTCTGAATTCAATTAAGTTGTCGGGTTTCAAGTCATTTGCAGAACCCACGAATTTCCTTTTGCCTGGCCAATTGGTCGGCGTAGTGGGTCCCAACGGTTGCGGTAAGTCCAACATCATGGACGCAGTACGATGGGTTTTGGGAGAAAGTCGGGCCAGCGAATTGCGCGGCGACTCCATGCAAGACGTCATTTTCAATGGCACCACCAGCCGAAAAGCATCTAGTCGCTCCAGCGTAGAACTCGTCTTTGACAACTCCGATTACCGCGCGGGGGGCCAGTGGAGCCAATTTACTGAAATTGCTGTCAAACGCGTTCTGACCCGTGATGGCACCAGCAGCTACTACATCAACAACCAACCCGTTCGTCGACGTGACGTGCAAGACGTGTTTTTGGGCACAGGCTTGGGTCCAAGGGCTTACGCCATCATCGGACAAGGCACGATCAGCCGCATCATTGAATCCAAACCTGAAGAGCTTCGCTTGTTTTTAGAGGAGGCCGCAGGCGTTTCTAAATACAAAGAGCGCCGCCGTGAAACTGAAAACCGCCTCAGCGATACCCGCGAGAACTTGACGCGCGTTGAAGATATTTTGCGTGAACTCACCGCCAACCTCGAAAAGCTCGAAAAACAGGCTGAAGTTGCGCAACGCTTCAATAGCCTGCAATCGGATGTCACGCTCAAACAACAACAGCTCTGGTTTTTGAAGCGTGCGGATGCTGAAGTCGACCAAACCAATATCAAGAACCAAGTTGATAAATCCGTCACTGAGCTGGAGTCGCGTATTGCCGACTTGCGTCATATCGAGTCCGATTTAGAAACTATTCGCCAGGCGCATTACGCTGCCGGTGACCAGGTCAATCAGTCCCAGGGCGCTTTGTACGAAGCCAGTGCTGAAGTGGGCCGACTCGAGGCTGAAATTCGCTTTGTGGTGGAAGGCCGCCAACGCGCTCAGGCGAGACTAGCGCAGATGAAAGAGCAAATCCAGCAATGGACGCAACAAAGCGAGCAGGCCGCCATTGAAATATCTCAGTTATCAGACAAATTAGGCGAGGCTGAGATTCATGCAGCCGCCTTGTCTGAACAGATCGAGCAAGTTCACGTCACTCTGCCTGAGCAAGAAACAGCCTTAGAAGCCGCACAAATGCGTGCAAACGAGCAGCGCAATGCAGTGGCGCAGGTGCAGCAACGCATACAAGTGCTTGCGGCAGACCAACGCAATATTGAAGAGCAAAGCAAACAGTTGGAGTTGCGCAAAGAGCGTCTGAATAACGACCAGCAATCTTTGAATGCACCAGACCCACAAAAGATAGAGCAACTCAAAGCACAGCGCAATGATGCGCAAGCCACAGCTGCGCAAAAGACAGCACAACTTGAAGCTTTGCAGAACCAAGTTCCAGAGCTCGATGAAGCCCGCAAACAAGCACAAGACAGCGTCAATGCGGAGCAAGCGAAACACGCCGATTTATCTGCACGCTTGCAAGCTTTGCAAGCGCTGCAGGCCAAAGTGCAAACTAACGAAAAGCTGAAGCCTTGGTTGGCTTCGCATGGTTTAGAAGGGCTACAGGCTCTGTGGCAGCGCATCCATATCGAACCAGGTTGGGAAAATGCCCTCGAGGCAGCACTTCGCGAACGACTTTCCGCATTTGAAATCAGCAAGTTAGAAATGGTCAGCGGCTTTGCTGCTGATACACCGCCCACCAAACTCACCTTTTTCGCTCCTGCAAACGCAGCGCTAGAAAGCGCACCTAGTGACTTACAACGCTTATCAGATCTGTTGCGTTTGAATGACGCTGGACACAAAGCCTTGATGGGCGAGTGGTTGCAAGGTTGTTTTGTCTCGGCTGATTTAGCGCAAGCCTTAGCAAAACGCCAACAACTCAAACCTGGCCAGACTATTTATGTCCCGCAAGGACATGCTGTAACTGGGCACAGCGTGAGTTTTTATGCCCAAGACAATGAACAAGCAGGATTACTTGCGCGTTCCCAAGAAATTGAAAACTTAGACAAGAGTCTGAAAGCCCAAGCTCTGATTAGCGAAGAGGCGCGTCAGACTTTGTCGCGAAGCGAATATGCGTATCGCGAAGCATCACAGAGCTTGGTGAGCGTGCGTACAGAATCCACTGCCGCCCAAGGACGCGTGCACGAGGTAGAGGTTGAACTCTTTCGCCTGACGCAAATTGCAGAGCAAACACGTGCACGTGCCGATCAAATTGGACATGATTTAGGCGAAGTCGACGCGCAGTTGTTAGAACTCAACAACCGCAGAGCCCAAGCACAAGAAGATTTTGAAGCACTTGACATGCAATTGGCAGACTCTCAAGAACGACATGCCCAATTGGAAGAAACAGTCATTAACGCGCAACAACTCTTCAACGCAACGCGTGAGCGCCAACGCGAACTAGAACGCCAAGTCCAAGAAGCAGATTTCGCTAGAAGAAGTTTGTCTACCCGTGAAGCTGAACTCAATCGCATCATCGAAACCGCGCAGCAACAGTCTGCCTCAATTGCGCAAGAAGAAAAATTGGTCCAAGAGGATCTTGCTCGCTTGTCAGATGCTACAGCGCAGTCAGGCTTGCAAGCTGCGCTAAATGTGAAATTAGAACGCGAATCAGCGCTAGCGGCAAAACGGAGCGAATACGACGACCTTACTGCCAAGCTACGCGCAAGCGATGAGCATCGTCTGCGTTTGGAACGTGAACTTGACCCTATGCGCCAACGTATTACCGACTTGCAACTCAAAGAGCAAGCTGCACGTTTGGGCTTCGAGCAATACAACCAGCTCTTGATAGAGAACGGAGCTGATCTAGAAGCCATCGCGCGGTCTATTACAGGAAACAATGTGCGATTGACTGGACTGCAATCTGAGATCGACCGTTTGCAACGCGAAATCAATACGCTGGGTCCCGTCAATATGGCCGCCTTGGACGAGCTCGCAGCCGCCACAGAGCGCAAAACGTTCCTTGACGCGCAGTCTGCAGACTTGAACGAAGCGATGACCACCTTGGAAGACGCTATTCGAAAGATCGATGCAGAAACGCGTGCTTTGTTAGACGAAACCTTCAACAGCGTTAATTTGCATTTCGGAAAAATGTTCCCCGAATTATTTGGCGGTGGCAACGCCCGTTTAGTGATGACTGGCGAAGAGATTTTGGATTCTGGTGTACAAGTGATGGCCCAGCCTCCAGGAAAAAAGAACCAGAGTATCAACCTTCTATCAGGTGGTGAAAAAGCGCTTACCGCTATAGCCTTGGTCTTTGCGATCTTCCAACTCAATCCTGCGCCATTCTGTTTGTTGGACGAGGTGGATGCTCCGTTGGACGATTCAAACACCGAGCGTTTCGCGAAATTGGTGACGACTATGTCCAAGGGCACCCAGTTCTTGTTCATCTCACACAACAAGATCACTATGCAAATGGCCGAACAATTGATTGGCGTGACCATGCAAGAACAGGGTGTTTCACGCATCGTCGCAGTTGATATGGAATCAGCCATTTCCATGGTCGATACCGTTTGATTTCGCTGCGAACATGAGTAATCTTCAAATCGGTTTAGCAATTGCAGGTGGCGTCGTGCTAGCGGCTGTTGTAGCGCACAGTACATGGACTTCGCGTAAAAACAAACCCCGCCAGGCAGACCCTATGGTCCAAGATACGTTGATTGAGTCAGCCAATTTACCACCCACAAATTTTGATATCCTGCAAGAACCAACGTTTGACACCTCCCGCAACAATCCAGTATCGAATTCAGATACGCCATCTAATGATCAACCGCAAAAATCTTTGTCTCATGATCCAGTGAATGACATGGCGCTGGCAATGATGCAAGAAGCCACCAAGCATGCCCAACGCGAGCCCAACGCTGCTGACTTGGCGCGTATAGCTGCTGATAAGGTAAAAGCTGCTGAGCGTGCCGCCGAAGAAAAACGAAACCCAAATCATCAAGCCGCAACTAACATCGCAGCACCCGATCTGATACCCGTAGAAAAACGTCCTAGCTTGGATGCTTTGATTGATGTGATTGCAGCGATTGAAATTGACCACCCTATCTCAGGTGAGGCAACGATTGCCTCCATGCCGCCTACTCGACGTGTAGGCAATAAATTGTTTATTTTGGAAGGTCTTCATACCGAGACTGGGCTGTGGGAACAACCTCGCAACGGTCAAAGATACAGCGCTTTTCAAGCAGGTGTACAACTTGCAAACCGCATGGGGGCTTTGAATGAAATTGAATTCTCAGAATTCGTTTTAAAAATTCAGCATTTTTCCGATGCCATCAACGGCGCACCTGAATTTCCAGACATGCTTGATGAAGTCGCTCGCGCCCGCGAACTAGATAGCTTTGCGAGTGCGCATGATGCGCAGCTGAGCTTTACGATCAAAGCTGTCAAAACTGCCTGGAGTCCCGGCTATGTGCAGCAAAACGCAGCGCGTCTTGGCTTTGTAGCCGGTGTTATCCCAGGTCGTATGGTCGTTCCAGCACCGGTTGTGGGTTTGCCTCCGATTTTAGGATTGACGTTCGACGCACAAGCTGCGATGTCTGAAGACCCTGCGCAATCTGCCATTTGGGAATTGACGCTCTCGCTCGATGTGCCACAAGTAGATCGGCAAGAAGAGCCTTTTGCGCGTATGGTGCATACGGCTGATGAATTAGCGCGTGTGATGGACGGTGCTGTCACAGATGACAACGGGCTAGCCTTGTCGCAAGCCGCCATTGCTTCTATTTCAAAAGATCTGCAAGCGCTCTACGATACGCTAGATGCCAGAGATTTATCTGCAGGATCTGTTCAAGCAAGACGCTTGTTTAGCTAATGGACCCGCAGACACCAGCAACGCGGGCGCTGGCGTTGCGAGAACTCCTCAATACTTATGGGCATCAATACTATGTTTTAGATGCGCCTTCAGTTCCGGATGCCGAATACGACCGCTTATTCCGCGAACTGCAACTTCTTGAAGCCGCGCATCCAGAATTACTAACAACCGACTCACCTACTCAGCGTGTCGGAGGTAAACCATTAGATGTTTTTACTTCAGTGCGCCATGCCATTCCCATGCTTAGCATTCGTTCGGAAACTGACACCACAGCTAGTGGTGCAGAGCATTTTGACGAACGTATTCGCAAAGAACTGGGCTTGGATATATCCGATGAGTTGGTGGAGTATGTCGCCGAATTAAAGTTCGACGGTTTGGCCATGAGCTTGCGGTATGAAGACCATGTTTTGGTGCAAGCTGCCACAAGAGGCGATGGGGAGTGGGGTGAAGACGTCACCCAAAACATCCGAACCATCGGACAAATTCCACTCAGACTTCCAGCAGATGCGCCAAAACTTCTAGAAGTACGTGGTGAGGTCTATATGGCGCGCGCTGATTTTGAAGCGCTCAATGATCGCCAACGTACTCGTATCGCAGCTGGTGAAAAAAATGAAAAAACTTTTGTTAATCCGCGCAATGCAGCCGCGGGGGCGGTACGACAACTTGACTCCACGATTGCAGCGCAACGCCCATTGAGTTTCTTTGCCTATGGATTAGGGGACATCACACCACAAAGCGAGGGTGGCATTGTTTTTTCTAGCCATTTCGATTTCTTGCTTCAACTCAAAAAGTGGGGCTTTCCTGTCGCTAAACAAACGCAATGTGTAAAAGGGGCGGCTGGCTTGGTGCAATTTCACCAGGCAATTGCTCAAGAGAGGGATGGCCTGCCATTTGACATAGATGGCGTGGTCTACAAAGTCAATAGCCTAGAAGCGCAACAACGCCTTGGATTTGTCACCCGAGAACCCCGTTGGGCAGTGGCGCATAAATACCCTGCACAAGAAGAACTCACCACCGTCCAAGCTATTGAAGTGCAAGTAGGGCGCACTGGCAAACTCACCCCTGTTGCCAAATTGGCGCCCGTCTTTGTAGGCGGCGTGACGGTGACCAATGCCACCCTTCACAATGAAGATGAAGCACGTCGTAAGGACGTACGCGTTGGCGATACCGTCATTGTGCGAAGAGCAGGGGATGTGATTCCTGAAGTGGTGTCTGTCGTTTTTGAAAAACGAATGCAAGATGCGCAGCTATTCACTATGCCAAGCCATTGCCCCGTATGTAGCAGCCTTGCGGTTCGGGAAGAAGGTGAAGCGGACTACCGATGCACTGGCGGCCTATTTTGCTCAGCACAACGCAAACAAGCGGTCTTGCATTTCGCGCACAGACGCGCCGTAGAAATTGAAGATTTAGGCGACAAACTTGTAGAACAATTGGTAGATGCTGGCATCGTCAACACCTTGCCTGATTTGTACAAACTGGGGCTAACCGCATTAAGCCAACTCGACCGTATGGCTGAAAAATCTGCGGCTAATGTATTGGCTGGTATTGAAAAATCGAAGAGCACCACTTTGCCGAAGTTCTTATTCGGACTGGGAATTCGCCATGTGGGTGAAGCCACTGCCAAAGAACTATCACGTCATTTCGGAACCTTAGATGCCATCATGGATGCCACCTTAGACCAACTCTTGCAAGTCAGCGATGTGGGGCCTACTGTCGCGCAAAGCATCAGAACCTTTTTTGACCAAGCACACAACCGAGAGGTAGTTGAACAACTCAAGGCCTGTGGCGTCCATTGGAAGGAGGGTGTTGCAAGTGCAGGGGCCAGCTTGCCGCTGACTGGGCAGACCTTTGTTCTCACAGGCACATTGCAAACCATGGGTCGTGATGAAGCGCAAGCCAAGCTAGAAATGCTAGGCGCCAAGGTCTCTGGCAGTGTCAGCAAAAAAACCCACGCTGTTGTCGCAGGGGCTGAAGCAGGTAGCAAACTAGAAAAAGCGCAGTCTCTAGGTGTTACCGTTCTGGATGAATCAGCATTCCAAGAGTTGCTTGCATCACACGCAAGCTATTTGAATTAAGGCTGAAGTACCTCGAGTAACTCGGTTTCAATTTCGAGTTGCTTTTTATTTTGTTGCAAAGCGGCGCCATCTACTAGGAACGTATCTTCCACACGCTCTCCCAAGGTGCTAATTTTTGCTAAAAACAAATTGACTTTATGGTGTGCCAACACACTGGCAACGTTGTAGAGCAATCCGACACGGTCACTCGCAGAAATACTCAGCAACCATTTTTGTCCGCGTTCATCCGGTTGCAATGACACACGCGGCGTGATGGGGAAGCTTTTCACGCGACGTGACATACGCCCTTTGCTTGGTGTTGGCAAAGGTTTTGACAACACGATGGTTTGGGTCAAGCCTGTTTCCACCAAGTTGATCAAGTCGCGGTAATGCTCTTTGGTGAAATGTGTCACCACTTGGAAAGTATCTAAGGCATAGCCATTTGTTGCAGTGTGAACTTTGGCGTCCAAAATATTAAAACCGGTCTGGTCAAAGTAACCACAAATACGGGCAAATAAATCAGCTTGGTCAGGCGAATACACCATGACTTGCAGGCCTTCTCCTACTGGTGACAACCTTGCGCGTACCGTTACCTCCATCGCTTCACCCTTTGATTTAGTGAGGGTAAATTGACGCGACAGTTGGCGTGTATGCCATGCGATATCTGCAGCATCATGACGCATGAAATAACCTACGTCGAATGTGTCCCATAAATTCTTATGCGCCTCAAAAGGCGGGGTGTGGAGGGCCAAAATAGACAAGGCCTCACGTTTGCGCGACTCCACCTCAGAATTCGCGTCGGGGGCACGCCCGCCTAAGGTGCGCACGGTGTAGCGGAACAAATCTTCAAGAAGTTTGCCTTTCCAAGCGTTCCACACTTTGGGACTGGTTCCTCGTATATCTGCGACCGTCAACAAATAAAGTGCTGTGAGATTACGCTCATTGCCTACACGCTTTGCAAAATCCAAGATGACTTGACCATCACTGAGATCTTGCTTTTGCGCGATGTGGCTCATCGTCAAATGCTCTGCTACTAAAAACTCAATGAGTTTGGCGTCGTCTTTCGCAATGGAATGGTCTTTGCAAAATTTGCGGACTTCAGCGCGTCCTAGTTGTGAATGGTCACCGCCACGGCCTTTGGCAATATCGTGAAAGAGGGCGGCAGCAAACAAGATCCAAGGTTTATCCCACCCCGCAGCAAGTTGTGAACAAAACGGAAACTCATGCGCATGTTCTGCCATAAAAAAACGACGAACATTGCGCAACACCATCAATATATGCTGGTCGACTGTGTAGACATGAAATAAATCATGTTGCATTTGCCCCACGATGCGCCTAAACACCCATAGATAGCGTCCAAGTACTGATGTCTGGTTCATCAAGCGCATTGCGTGGGTCATGCCATTTGGAGACTGCAATATCGCCATAAATTGTTGGCGGTTGACAGGATCTGATCTAAATTTTGCGTCCATCACTGAGCGCGCGTTGTAAAGGGCTCTTAGGGTTTTGGCGGATAAGCCTTTGATACCAACCGTGGATTGAAATATGGTGAAAGTTTCTAGAATTGCTTGGGGCTGTTGGATATACAAATCGTCATGCAGAACTTCCAACATGCCTGATTTTTCAGCGAATCGCGCATTGATAGCACGAATCTCATAAGACTTTTGATTGAGTCGCTCTTCAATATTGAGCAGCAAAATTTGACTCAATTGCGTGACTGCTTTTGCCGCCCAGTAATAGCGTTTCATCAGCGCTTCGCTAGCAAGACGCGCATTGAATTGGCCATCGGCTTGAAACCCCAGTCCCAAATTTTGGGCTACGCTGTGCTGCATATCAAACACCAAGCGGTCTTCTCTTCGTTTGGCTATGAGGTGCAGGCGATTTCTGATACGGGCTAGCGTGTTTTCATTGCGTTTAAGTTGGCGGGCTTCAAGGGGTGTAGCCAATCCATTACGGGCCAGTGCCTCCCATGTGTCGCCAAACTTCGCTGCGCGTGCTGTCCAGAGAATGATTTGTAAATCGCGCAAGCCGCCAGGAGACTCCTTGGCATTTGGCTCCAGTGAGTAGGGGGTATTTTCAAATTTGGTGTGTCTTTGTTGCAGCTCTAAAGTTTTAGAGACAAAGAAAGCTTTGGCATCCATCGCCTCGTCATATTGCTTTTTGAATTGTTTAAATAACGGGGCGTTACCCACAACACGCCTGGCTTCTAACAACGATGTTTGAATAGTGATGTCTGCCCGTGATTCTTGTAAACATTCTTCTAAGTTGCGAACACTAGATCCGATTTCTAATCCGTTGTCCCAGCAGGCGCTGATAAATGTCTCGATCTGTGATTTGAGTACAGGATTTTCTTCTGCAGAAACCCCACTTGGCAACAATAGCAAAACATCGATATCAGAGTAAGGATAGAGCGCTCCTCTTCCATATCCACCGACTGCGACTAAACATAGTTGGTTATCAAGACCCGTGTCTTGCCAAATTTGTTTGATGCTGGCATCGGTCATGACACACAAGCGATGTAACAACTGGTGAACGCTAAGCGCAGTATCTGGCTTATCTAACGCTTGGGCTAGGAGAGCCGCCTTGTCCTTGCGATAGGTGTGGGTCAGGGCGATGTCCATGGGATTTAGCAACGCGTCGTGGTGACGAAGTCGGGTAAAGCCGGGCTGCCCTCAGACAGTGTCAACACCTCGTATCCAGTATCCGTGACAAGCACAGTGTGTTCCCACTGCGCAGACAGAGAATGGTCACGGGTCACGATGGTCCAGCCATCGCCTAATTCTTTGATGTCTTTCTTGCCAGCATTGATCATGGGTTCAATCGTGAACGTCATTCCGGCCTTGAGCTCTTCGCCAGTCCCAGGTTTGCCGTAATGCAAGACTTGCGGTTCCTCATGGAAAACTTGGCCAATGCCATGGCCACAAAATTCGCGCACCACAGAAAAACCATGTCCTTCGGCAAACCTTTGGATGGCAAAGCCAATATCGCCTAAACGAGCTCCAGGCTTGACCTTCACAATTCCATGCCACATCGCGTCATAGGTAAGTTTGCAAAGACGCTTGGCCGCAATCGACGATTCGCCCACTGAGAACATGCGGCTGGTATCTCCATGCCAACCGTCTTTGATCACGGTAATGTCTATATTGACGATATCGCCTTTTTTAAGCGCTTTGTCATTCGGTATGCCGTGACACACCTGGTGATTGATGGATGTGCAGATGGACTTGGGGTAAGGATTGTCGCCACTGGGGTTGTAGTTCAGCGGAGCAGGGATTGCTTGTTGGACTTGCGTGATGTATTCATAGGCCAGTTTGTCAAGCTGGTTGGTGGTGATGCCAGCTACAACATGGGGTGTGAGGTAATCCAGCACTTCTGAAGCTAGTTTGCCGGCTACGCGCATGCCTTGGATGCCTGAAGCGTCTTTAAAGGTAATCGTCATGCCACAATTATCCCATTTAGGCATCTCCCCAAGGGTTTCTGTGTCAATGCACATCAGCATTTTTGAAGGCGGTAACGCCCTGAGTCCATTTCGAATTAAGCAAATATTGCCGATTTTGCAGACGGTATCTCCCCAGATTCAAGACTTACATGCGCGTTATGTCCATTTAGCTGCTTCGCATCAGGTTCTGTCTGAAGCCTCACAAACGACCTTGGCTGCATTGCTCACATATGGTGAGCCTTTTGAGGTCCAACCTGCGGGAAAGTTGATCGTAGTGACACCTCGCGTGGGCACGGTATCTCCTTGGGCTTCCAAGGCAACAGATATTGCCCATAACTGCGGACTTGAAATCAAACGCGTTGAACGTATCACTGAGTTTTATGTGACGCTGAAAGATGGCTTTATGAGCAAAGCCGCCCTAACGCCCGAGCAATTAGCCGCCGTCGCAGATGTTCTGCACGACAGAATGACCGAGTCGGTCATGGCCAAGCGAGAAGATGCCATGGCTTTGTTCACAGAACTTAAGGCTGCACCCATGGAGCAGGTTGATATTTTGTCCGGTGGTGAAGATGCGCTACAAGAGGCAAATAAACGATGGGGTCTAGCCTTGGCGGATGACGAAATCAGTTACTTAGTTACATCGTTCACCCAACTCAAACGTAACCCGACCGACGTTGAGTTAATGATGTTTGCACAAGCCAATAGCGAACATTGCCGTCACAAAATTTTCAACGCTGAATTCACCATCGACGGTCAAGCCCAGCCGCACAGCTTGTTTGGCATGATCAGGCACACTGAAAAAACAAGTCCTCAATTTACCGTTGTGGCCTATTCAGACAATGCCTCCATCATGCAAGGCCATGTTGTGGAGCGGTTTGTTGCGCCAAATAATGGCAGAGACCTTCCACGCTATGAATCTATATATGCGACCCACCACGTTTTGATGAAAGTGGAAACGCATAACCATCCGACGGCTATCTCGCCTTTTCCGGGAGCATCTACCGGCAATGGCGGAGAGATTCGTGATGAAGGTGCAACAGGACGTGGTTCCAAGCCCAAAGCTGGGTTGACTGGTTTTACAGTTTCAAAGCTGTGGGAAACAGAAGGTCAACAAAGTTCAGGCAAGCCCTCGCATATGGCCAGTGCCTTGCAAATCATGACCGAAGGACCATTGGGCGGTGCGGCGTTCAACAATGAATTTGGACGCCCCAATTTATTGGGCTACTTCCGTGAATTTGAACAAGAGGTCGATGGTGTGGTGCGCGGTTATCACAAACCCATCATGATCGCCGGCGGTTTGGGTGTCATCGATAGCGAGCAGACCCAAAAAATTGAATTTCCTGCCGGCACTTTGCTAATCCAACTCGGCGGCCCTGGCATGCTGATTGGCATGGGTGGTGGCGCAGCCAGCTCCATGGCAAGTGGCACCAATGCCGCGGATTTAGATTTTGATTCGGTGCAACGCGGCAACCCAGAAATTGAACGTCGAGCGCAAGAGGTGATCAACCATTGCTGGACTTTGGGTGCTTCCAATCCCATCTTGGCGATTCACGACGTTGGGGCTGGTGGTTTGTCTAACGCCTTCCCTGAACTTACCAACGATGCAGGTCGAGGTGCGCGTTTTGATCTAAGCGCCGTGCCACTTGAGGCGTCGGGTTTGTCGCCAAAAGAAATTTGGTCGAACGAGAGCCAAGAGCGTTATGTGATGGCGATTGCGCCTGAGTCGTTGCCAATGTTTCAAGCGTTTTGTGAGCGAGAGCGCTGTCCTTTTTCTGTAGTCGGTGTGGCAACCGAAGAGCGTCAGCTGGTATTGGCAGATGGTGATACTGCTTTGCAACCAGTCGACATGCCCATGGATGTCTTGCTAGGCAAGCCTCCAAAGATGCATCGCGATGTCAAACGCATGCATCGTTCTGACAAAGCCATTGACCTGACCGGTGTTGATCTGCAAAGCATGGTGTTGAAAGTTTTGAGTCACCCCACAGTGGCCAGCAAACGGTTTTTAATAACGATTGGCGATCGTGCCGTTGGCGGACTCACGCACCGTGACCAGATGGTTGGGCCTTGGCAAGTTCCTGTTGCAGATTGCGCGGTGACCTTGGCAGATTTCAAAGGGTTCGCTGGAGAGGCCATGAGCATGGGAGAACGTACGCCATTGGCAGCGCTCAATGCTCCTGCGTCAGGCCGTATGGCAATTGCTGAGGCCATCACGAATTTATTAGCTGCTCCGATTGCATTAAATCGCGTCAAGCTCAGCGCCAATTGGATGGCGGCATGTGGTGAAGAAGGCGAAGACGCGGCTTTGTACGACACCGTGTATGCAGTTGGTATGGAGCTGTGCCCAGCCCTTGGTATTTCGATTCCCGTTGGCAAAGACAGTTTGTCCATGCGCACCCAATGGCAGCAGGACGGCAAGGAACACAAGGTGTCATCGCCTGTGAGTTTGATCGTCAGCGCATTCGCGTCTCTTGCTGATGTCCGCCAAACATTCACCCCACAACTTAATGACCAAGAGGAAACCACCCTGGTATTGGTGCAATTGGGTCCTGGTGCACGCCGTATGGGCGGAAGTATTTTGGGACAGGTGCTCAACCAGTTTGGAGATGTTGTACCCGACTTAGACGACCCACAAGATCTGGTGCACCTGGTCAACGCTATCAACCAGCTCAGATCAGAGAACAAGATCTTGGCCTACCACGACCGTAGCGATGGCGGCCTGTTAGCCACTATCTGTGAAATGGCGTTTGCAGGACAAGTCGGCTTGGCAATCAATGTGGATATGTTGGTCACTGAGAGCGACGGTATTCAAGATAGCCGTGCAGACTATGGTGATAGCAAAAATTGGACAACGCAAGTCAGCGCGCGTCGCGAGGCATTAACGCTCGAGGCCTTATTCAATGAAGAACTAGGCGTTGTCCTCCAAGTTAAAACAGACGACCGCAACGCTGTGATGCAAACACTTCGTGCGCATGGATTGTCAAAACACAGCCACTTCATTGGTAAAACCCGTCCACACACATCTAGCATTGACAAGGGCAAGGGTGAGATCAGTATTTGGCGCGATGCCAAAGAAATCTTCGTGGCCAAAATAGCAGATCTCTATTCCGTGTGGGACAGCGTTAGTTGGAAAATTTGCCAGCAGCGCGACAACCCAGTTTGCGCTGATTCTGAGCATGTAGGCGTGGGAGAAACAAATCCACCTGGATTGCATGTGCATATTCCAGAATCGCTTCAAAAAATATTACTTACAGCTGCAGATAGAAACCAAGTTTTAGCGCCTTCGGTAATTACAGCACGACCAAAGATGGCAATCTTGCGAGAGCAGGGCGTCAATTCGCATGTAGAAATGGCCTATGCCTTCAACCTTGCAGGCTTTGATGCTTACGACGTGCATATGACCGATTTACAAACGGGTCGTGCGAACTTGAAAGACTTTAAAGGCGTGGTGGCTTGCGGGGGCTTTAGTTATGGCGATACCTTAGGTGCCGGAATTGGTTGGGCGCGATCCATCACCTTTAATCCTGTTTTATCTGCTCAGTTCACAGCATTCTTTGAACGCACTGACACATTTGGACTAGGTGTTTGCAATGGCTGCCAAATGTTTGCCGAATTAGCAGACATCATTCCGGGTGCCCAAGATTGGCCACGTTTTACGACTAACCAAAGCGAACGCTTTGAAGCGCGTTTATCGATGGTAGAAGTCTTGGATTCACCCAGTTTGTTTTTTGCAGGAATGACGGGCCTTCGTATGCCGATTGCAGTGGCACATGGCGAAGGTTTCGCTAATTTTAGAAGGCGCGGTAATGCTAAAAATGTTGTACCCGTAATGCGATTTGTAGATAACCATGGACAAGCCACTGAACGTTATCCGTTCAATCCCAATGGAAGTGCAAGCGGATTAACCGCAGTTACGACTGCTGACGGACGTTTCACAGCCATGATGCCGCACCCAGAGCGGGTCTTTAGAAATGTGCAGATGAGTTGGACGGACTTAAATGCCACTGGAGGCTTGGATGCGTTGAGTCCTTGGATGCAAGTCTGGCGCAATGCGCGCAAATGGATAGGCTGAACGCAAGCCTATCCGTTGTTAAAAATCATTATTCAACTTTTGCCTTAGCGCGCATTTCTTGCTGGAATGTAGCCATGCGTTGCTGTTGGAGTTGCTGGGAAATTTGAGGTTTCACTTCTTCCAATTTTGGCAATTGGGCTTCACGAATATCGTCAAGACGGATGATGTGGAAACCGAATTGACTTTTGATCGCAGAAGTTCTGGTCTCGCCCTTTTTCAAACCCACCATGGCATCTGAAAATTCTTTGACAAAGTTGCCAGGGGCTGCCCAATCCAAATCGCCACCCTTAGCACCGGAGCCGGGATCTTTGGATTGCTTTTTAGCTATGTCTTCGAATTTAGCGCCTTTTTTCAAGCTGGCATAAATAGCTTTTGCTTGTTCTTCCGTTTCCACCAAGATGTGACGCGCGCGGTACTCTTTGCCACCGTTGGCAACAACAAATTTGTCGTACTCTGCTTTGACATCTGCATCTGTGACAGCGTTAGTTTCTTGAAATTTGCTGAACAGCTCACGAATCAAAATCGTTTGGCGCGCCAATTCAAGTTGTGATTTGAAATCATCAGTTGCATCTAAGCCGCGTTTCTGGGCTTCTTGCATGAAGATTTCGCGTGCAATGACTTCTTCTTTAATTTGGGCTTCTACATCAGGCGTGATAGGACGACCAGAACGGGCAACTTGCTGAGTGAGTGCGTCCATGCGGGTTTTCGGAACGGCTTTGCCGTTGACGATGGCTAAGTTTTGGGCCTGCGCACCAAAACTCAAAGTCACTAAAACAGCAGCAGTAGCAACTGCGTGAAGAAGGTGTTTTTTCATGGAATGTCTCAAGAAGGGTTATCAACGATTTCGATGGCCAACGCATGCAAGCCTTGGTCAATGAATTCTTGCACCGCATCATACACAAGGCGGTGTTTGGCTACCCTTGGGCAACCATCAAATTGGGGGCTTGCAATACGCACGCGAAAGTGTGTGCCTTCGTCCCTGCCGTTGCTGCCTGAGTGCCCGGCATGTTGTGCGCTCTCGTCCTTCACTTCAAGAAAAGTGGGTTGAAGACTTTTGGTGATGCGTTCATGCACACTTTGTGCGGTGATGTTCATGGTGTTTCCTCAGGTTCTTTCATGTAGCGACTAAGAAACACACCCTGTAGCAAAACAAAGACCAACATCAGGCCTAAGCCGCCAAACAATTTGTAACTGACCCAAGTATCGGTGTCAAAGTTATAAGCCACCCACAGATTGATAAACCCCATAAGCGTAAAGAAGAGTGCCCAAGCATGGAGCAATCGATCCCAAATGTCTTGGGGGAGTTGTATTTGCGCGGCCATCAACGATTGAATGAAGTTGCGTTTAAAAATCAAATACCCCACCCATAGGGTGACAGACATCAACCAATACAAAACGGAGGGTTTCCATTTGATAAAAGTTTCATCTTGGGTGACCAGTGTTGCACCACCAAACACCACAATCACACCCAAGCTGACCCACTGCATGGTGTCTACCTTGCCATTTTTATAGCGCATCCATGCAATCTGCACCACCGTTGCTGCTATAGCAATTGCAGTTGCCGCGTAAATTCCATACGCTTTAAAAACGACAAAAAACAAGACAATGGGAAAGAAATCTAAAAATAATTTCATAGTCTTTTTTTATTAGTCTGGTTTGAAATTAAGGGAAGCGGAATTCATGCAATATCGAAGACCCGTCGGTGCGGGTCCATCGGGAAACACGTGGCCCAGATGGGCGCCACATTGGCTGCAGACCGTCTCCACTCGCACCATGCCGTGGGATGTATCGCGATTTTCAGTAATCGCTGATGGCTCTGCGGCTTGGCTAAAGCTTGGCCAACCGCATCCTGCATCGAATTTGGTATTGGCCTCAAACAATAACGCGTCACAACAAATGCAATGGTAAGTACCAATATTCCAGTGGTCTTCGTATTTACCGCTGAACGGTCTCTCTGTAGCTGCTTTGCGCGTGACGTCAAAGGCCACGGGTTCAGCGTTTTTAGCTGCAAGAATCGCTTTCCATTCGATATCAGATTTTTGAATTTTCATGATGAACAACTAATTTCAATGTCAGACGCCCATTCTGGCGCAAGTCCAGCCCATTCTTCGTGCTCAGGATGTTCGTCGAACGGTGTTTGTAATACATGCAACAAAGACTGCACCATACTGAAGTCTCCAGTTTTAGCTTGACGAATTGCCAATTCTCCCAAATGGTTTCGCAAAACGAATTTCGGATTGGTCTGCATCATTTGCTTGCTGGTAAGTTGTTTATCGCTATTTTGCAAGCGAGTTCCATAGCGAAGTATCCAATCGTCGAATTCTTCGCGGTGGATAAATAAGTCACGTACAGGCCCATATGCATGGACTAACTTAGACGACTCAAGCACACAATGGCTCAGACGACGCCAAAAAAAGGGATAGTCCACACGGTCTTTGTCCATTAACGACAATAGGTCTTGCACCAATTCTCGGTCATTTACATGGGTATCCATTAATCCCAGTTTTGTACGCATACGCATATCGTAGGTATCTGGATACAGAGACTTAAAGGTTTCTAATGCTTGAAGGGCTAACTCTTGCTCTTGGATGATGGGCATGAGGGCTTGACCCAAGCAAAACAAGTTCCAGTAGGCAATTTGGGGTTGCCTTACATAGGCATATCTCCCTTGGCTATCGGAGTGGTTACAAATATGGTTTGCATCAAATCCATCCAAAAATTGAAATGGACCGTAGTCAAGGGTTAAACCCAAAATACTCATGTTGTCAGTGTTCATCACCCCATGGCAAAAGCCTACAGCTTGCCAATCTGCCATAAGTTGCGCTGTTCTTTTCGTTGTTTCTTCCAAAAAGCCGACTGCAAGTTGCTTATCGTTGAGTTGCAACATATCCAACGATGGCATATGGGTCTTCACGACATGATGCAATAGCGCGCGTATGGCCTCTATATTGCCTATGGATGCAAAGTGTTCAAAATGTCCGAACCGGACAAAACTCGGACTCACCCGTGCAACTACTGCAGCAGATTCAATTTCTTCGCGATAGACCTTGGCAGGCGATCCCGTCACACATAGTGCTCGGGTGGTTGGGATTCCTAAACCAAACATTGCCTCGCTACACAAGAACTCCCGAATACTCGAGCGTAATACTGCCCGTCCATCACCCCTCCGCGAAAAAGGAGTGGGGCCTGCGCCCTTGAGTTGAATATCTCTGATACCAAGAGGGGTATTTATCTCTCCCAGGCTGATAGCTCTCCCATCACCCAGTTGGCCAGCCCACACGCCAAATTGATGTCCGCTGTACACACTGGCCTTAGGGCAACTTCCTTCTAGAACCGTGTTACCTGACATGGCAGAGAGAAAAGATTCGTCGGTAAAAAAATGCTTTGGAAGCCCCAGTTCATCCAGCAAGGCTTCGTTGCTTGCGACCCAAATGGGTGCAGGTAGGGGGGTTGGCAGGCAATTTGTAGAAAAAGTCGCACCTAAGTTGCTGAAACTTGGCTGCCAATCAAGCGTTGGGTTCTTCATCACGAGCATTGTCTCTCTTGTGTCGGGAAATCCATGAGGTCTTTTTTGTTCAAACTAGTTAAAAACTTGATAAGTCTTGGCACAATGGCGCATCAAAAAAGCACGGTCGTGCCAAATAAGCTGCCAGTCATTAGGAGTATCGCGTGTTTGGTTTAATGCAAAAGCAATCTTTACTCATTTCTCATTTGATTGAGTTTGCTGAACGCCATCACGGTGATGGTGAAGTGGTTTCTCGCAGAGTAGAAGGCGACATTCACCGATATACATGGTCCGAAGTCGCGGGTCGTTCTAGACAAGTTGCCAACACCTTAGATGCTGCCAAATTAGCGTTCAGTGACCGTGTTGCGACGTTGGCATGGAATGGCTATCGCCATTTAGAGTTGTATTTTGGTGTGAGCGGAAGTGGCCGTGTCTTGCACACCATCAATCCGCGATTGCACCCTGACCAAATTGCATGGATTGCCAATCATGCAGAGGACCAAGTGCTCTGTTTTGATATGACATTCCTTCCCATCATTCAAGCGATCCATAGCAAGTGCAACTCCATACGCCACTGGGTGGCCATGTGCGATGTTGATAAATTGCCAGCAGACACTGGTATCTCTAACTTGGTGAGCTATGAAGCTTGGATAGGCAAACAATCCTCAAACTACCAATGGCCTAGTTTTGATGAGAACTCCGCTTCCAGCATGTGCTACACCAGTGGCACCACCGGCAATCCAAAAGCCGCGTTGTACAGCCACCGCTCCACCATCTTGCATGCCTATGCCGCAGCGCTTCCAGATGTGATGGGCATCTCTGCACGTGACAGCATATTGCCTGTGGTTCCTATGTTTCACGTTAATGCATGGGGCATTCCATACAGCGCAGCCCTGACAGGCGCCAAATTGGTGTTTCCTGGTTCTGGCATGGATGGCAAGTCTATTTACGAACTCATTGAGAGAGAAGGCGTTACCTATGCGGCGGGTGTTCCAACAGTTTGGCAAATGCTATTGACCCATATGAAGGCCAATGGATTGAAGTTCTCCTCATTGAACCGCACTGTGATCGGCGGATCAGCTTGTCCACCCGCCATGATTCAGACCTTCATGGACGACTATGGTGTCGAAGTCTTACATGCTTGGGGCATGACTGAGCTCAGTCCTTTGGGCACACTTTGCACGCTCAAAAACAAACATCTGAAATTGTCTGAACCTGAGCAAATGAAAATTCGTCTTAAACAAGGACGCGTTATTTTTGGTGTGGACATGAAAATAGTCGACGATGCAGGAAGGGACTTACCCCATGATGGCAAATCTTTTGGCGATCTTTTGGTCAAAGGTCCATGGGTGGTTGCTGAATACTTCAAAGGCGAGGGCGGTCCACCTTTGGTAAAAGATGCACATGGCATCGAATGGTTTCCAACCGGTGATGTTGCCACCATAGATGCTGATGGCTACATGCAAATTACCGATCGCAGCAAAGACGTCATCAAATCAGGCGGTGAGTGGATTAGTTCGATCGACATCGAGAATATTGCTGTCGCGCATCCCAGTGTATTGATGGCGGCATGCATCGGTGTGAAACATCCCACATGGGACGAACGTCCTATCGTTGCGATAGTGAAAAAACCAGATGCGCAAGTTTCACGCGAAGAAATACTTGCTTTTTACGAGGGGAAAACTGCCAAATGGCAAATTCCTGATGACGTAGTGTTTGTAGACAGTATTCCAATTGGTGCTACTGGCAAGATGCTGAAAACCAAATTACGCGAGCAATTGAAAGACTACGTGCTCCCAAATCTTTAATCGAACTAGTGCATTCCCTAGATGCTTTTAAAACCTAACCCTGTAACCATTGAACGTCTTAAAAATTGAAGGAGACAACTATGAAATTCACCCACAAACTTATTGCTACGGCTGCTTTGTCAATGCTTGGTTCAGCAGCGTTTTCCCAAGCAGGAGAAACAGTCAAGATTGCTTGGATTGACCCACTTTCCGGTCTGATGGCACCTGTTGGTTCTAATCAGCTAAAAACATTTCAATTTTTTGCTGAGAAATTCAACGCCAACAATCCGGCGAAAGTTAAATTTGAAATCGTTGGCTTTGATAATAAGCTCAGCCCAGCTGAGAGCTTGAACGCCATGCAAGCTGCTATGGACCAAGGCATTCGTTACATTTCGCAAGGAAATGGTTCTTCTGTAGCTGGTGCCATCATTGAAGCTGTCAACAAACACAATGAGAGAAACCCAGGCAAAGAAGTTATTTTCTTAAACCATTCTGCGGTTGATCCTGATTTCACAAACAGCAAATGTAGTTTTTGGCATTTCCGCTATGACGCGGACACCTCCATGAAAATTGAGGCTATGACTACTTTCATGAAAGAAAAAAATGACATCAAGAAGGTCTATCTTTTCAACCAAAACTATTCTCATGGCCACCAAGTTGCTAAATACGCCAAAGAAAACTTAGCGCGTAAACGTCCTGATATTCAAATCGTTGGCGAAGACCTCCATCCTTTGGCACAAGTTCGTGACTTCTCGCCCTACATTGCCAAAATTAAAGCATCTGGCGCTGACACGGTGATCACAGGTAACTGGGGTTCAGATTTGGCTTTGTTGGTCAAAGCTGCAAACGAAGGCGGCTACAACGGCAAGTTCTATACCTATTACACCGGTGTATCAGGTACTCCAACAGCCCTCGGTAAAAATGGTGAAGGTAAAGTTTTCCAAATCAGTTATGGACACTACAACATGGGTGGCCAATACCAAAAATGGATGGAAGAATTCAATACCAAGTACAAGGATGACATCTACACATTCTCAATGGCCAACATTCTCAATTCATTGAGCTTAGCAATGGCAAAGGCTAAATCAACTGACCCTGTCAAAGTGGCCTTTGCTTTAGAAGGCTTGAAGTTCCAGAGCTTTGCAGGTGAAAACGAAATGCGTAAATCTGACCATCAAATGCAACAAACCATGTTTCTTACCGTATGGCAAAAAACAGATAAAAAGTATCCTTACTCTGCTGAAAACACGGGCATGACACTCGCGCCAGTTCAAAAATACGAACCCTATGTCGCTAGTACACCCACTAGTTGCCAGATGAAGCGTCCCGGGTAATTTTTCGCGCCTCAAGAAAAAGAGTGCGTCTTATGACGCACTCTTTTTTTAGACCACGTAAATGAAGACTCTTAACACATAGATCATGGAATTTTTTGTAATTTCCACACTCAACGGATTAAGCTATGGATTGTTGCTATTCATGTTGAGTTCAGGTTTAACTCTGATCTTTAGCATGATGGGCGTGCTTAATTTCGCGCACGCAAGTTTCTACATGATCGGGGCTTATATTGGATTCACTCTTAATTCGGTTTTAGGTTTTTGGACAGCCTTGTTAGTAGCGCCGTTAGTAGCTGGCATATTTGGTGCTCTATTTGAGAAATTTTGCCTACGTCGTGTTCATAAATTTGGCCATGTACCAGAGTTATTAGTCACATTCGGACTCTCTTACGTAGTCTTAGAAATAGTTCAATTGGTATGGGGAAGAACTGCTGTTGAGTTTCAACCCCCCAATGAATTACAAGGCCCAGCATTTACATTGATTCAAAATTCCGTTAGCGGGCTTTCTCTTGTGTGGGGCGTTGCATCGTCAGAACTTTGCCAAGCCAGTGACGCGGCTGTTCGGGTGGTGTGTTCTCCATTTCCCGCAACAAGAGGATTCATGATGCTTGTGGCCATCTGCATGATGTTGGGACTGTGGCTCTTGCTAACTAAAACACGTGTCGGCTTGGTGATCCAAGCTGCGCTGACGCATCCTGAAACAGTTGAGTCTTTGGGCCATAACGTGCCGAGAGTTTTTATGTCTGTGTTTGGCGTTGGAACCGCCCTTGCAGGTTTGGCTGGGGTCATTGGAGGCAGCACTTTTGTAACAGAACCAGCCATGGCGGCGACGGTTGGTTCAGTCATTTTTGTGGTGGTAGTGGTTGGCGGCATGGGATCTTTAGCAGGCGCTTTTCTTGCCTCGCTACTTATTGGAATTGTCCAAACCTTTGCAGTCGCCCTTGATTATTCTGTTTTGTCATTACTTCAGAGCATGGGCGTCTCGGTGGGTGTTGCGTCGCAAGACAACGCTCTACTTAAACTTACGATTTCACAAGTGGCGCCCATATTGCCTTACTTGTTTTTGGTGTTAATTTTGATCTTCAGGCCACGCGGTTTGCTAGGTAAGCGCGAGACTTAAGACTTATGCAAACTTCCGCCACTTATTACGCATTCAAACCTTTCAATATTGCACGCTGGGTAATTTGGGGGCTTTTCGCCTTTGTATTGCTCTTGGCGCCTAAAGCCTTTTCAAGTAATTTTTCCATTTCCATGTTGACCCAAATGGGTGCTGTCATGATCGTATGTTTGTCCTACAACATGCTGTTAGGTCAAGGCGGCATGTTGAGTTTTGGACATGCTGTCTACACAGGTCTCGGCGCATACATTGCCATGCACACCCTCAATGCTGCAGCAAATGGGTTATTGCCTATTCCGGTTTCATTGATCCCTTTGGTTGGCGGAATCGGCGGCATGTTTTTCGCGGTTTTGTTTGGCTATGTGACCACCCGCAAATCAGGCACCACATTTGCCATGATCACCTTGGGCATCTCTGAGTTGGTATTTGCCATGTCTTTGATGTTTTCTGGCTTCTTTGGAGGAGAAGCGGGTATCTCTGGCAATCGCGTTTTTGGCCAACCCTTTTTAGGCATTACGTTTGGTCCACCTATTCAGGTTTACTACTTAACAGCGACCTATACCTTTATTTGCGTCGCATTGATGTACGCATTCACCCGAACACCTTTAGGGCGCATATTGAACGCCGTGCGTGATAACCCGGAACGTGTTGAATTCATTGGCTACAACACACAGCAAGTGCGTTACATGGCTTTCATCATCGCTGGATTTTTCGCTGGTATCGCCGGTGGAATTGGCGCGCTCAATTTTGAAATTGTGACCGCTGAGGTCGTTGGCGCTGCCCGTTCAGGAGCTTATTTGCTGTTCACCTTCTTAGGTGGAGCCACTTTCTTTTTCGGTCCCATCATCGGCGCAATTTTGTTGGTTCTGGCGTATGTTTTGCTTTCTGAATTCACCAAAGCTTGGCTACTTTATTTGGGATTGGTATTTTTATTCATGGTGATGTTTGCACCTGGTGGCATTTCTAGTTTGATCATGATGAATTTACGTTTGGCTGCTTTTGGCCGCTTGCGTCATATATGGGTTGCCTACATAGGATTAGGTATTACTGCGCTTTTGGGATTAGCGGGTGTTGCGGCCATCGTTGAAATGGTCTACCACTTGCAACTCGATGCCGCTATGGGCCCCGAAGTTCGCTTCGCTGGCTTTACCCTCAATACAGAACTTAGCCACACTTGGTTTGGCTGTGCAATGCTAGTCGTGACGGGTTTTGGCCTCTTTGAATTGGCAAGACGACAGTATGTACATGATTGGGGCGAATCGCAAGAATTCATCGAGAAAGAAATCAAACGCAGGGAGGAAGCCCTGTGAACGCACTTGAACTCAAAGCCATACATAAAAATTTCGGTAAAACCCAGATCATTCGTGGCATTGATTTAGCGGTGACGACCGGTGAGCGCGTTGCCATCATTGGTCCTAATGGAGCTGGAAAATCTACTTTATTCAATTTAATCAGTGGTCGTTTTGCTCCGACCAGTGGCGAAATATGGCTGAGTTCGCAACGTATCGATGGTAAGCAACCTTTTGAAATCAACCGTTTGGGGCTCTCTAGAAGTTTCCAGATTACCAATATATTTCCTAAGCTCAGTGTTTTTGAAAATTTACGCTGCGCAGTGTTGTGGAGTCTTGGATACAAGTATTCTTTCTTAAAGTTTTTGGCAGATCTCGACGACGCAAACGATTTAGCGCAGCATTACATGGAAAGAATTCGGCTCGATAAAAAGCGAGATGTATTGGCCATGAATCTGACTTATGCAGAGCAACGCGCCTTAGAAATTGGTATCACCATCGCAGGCGGTGCCGAAGTTATTTTGCTAGACGAACCGACTTCTGGTATGAGTAAAAGCGAAACATTGCGCTTTATTCAATTGATACGACAAGTGACAGAAGGTAAAACGCTTCTCACGGTTGAACACGACATGGGGGTTGTATTTGGCTTGGCAGACAAGATTGCAGTAGTTGTCTATGGAGAAGTCATTGCATACGACACCCCTGATGCAGTACGGTCCAACCCCAAAGTGCAAGAAGCCTATCTTGGTAGCGCGAAATCGCATTGATACACCAGCCACCACCGCAACGATCGTCCCATGCTTAAGATTGAAAACCTTCACGCGTTTTATGGCAAAAGCCATGTATTACATGGTGTATCGTTTGACATCAAAGTCGGTGAAATTGTTTCTTTGTTAGGACGAAACGGCTCGGGTCGCTCCACAACAGCCCGGTCCATCATGGGACTTGTCGAATGCCAAGGTTCCATTGAATGGAATGGACAAGCTATTTTGGACAAGAAGGCATATCAAATTGCCCATCTTGGCATAGGCTATGTGCCTGAAAACCGCGACATTTTTCCAAAACTCACTGTTCACCAAAACTTGATGCTTGGCCAAAAGGGCAAAGGTGAGGGGAGTCGATGGAGTTTTGACGATATGTACGCCATGTTTCCGCGTTTGCGAGAGCGACAACACACTGAGGCTGGCGTCTTGTCTGGTGGTGAGCAACAAATGCTGACGCTATGTCGCACCTTGATGGGTGACCCAGATCTCATCATCATTGATGAACCCACCGAGGGACTCGCACCCAAAATCGTTGCCTTGGTGGGCCAATACCTGGAAACCTTGAAACAAAAAGGCATTTCTGTTTTATTGATAGAACAAAAGCTAACCATTGCCATGGATATTTCAGACCGTGTCTTGGTCATGGGCCACGGCAGTATTGTGTTTTCAGGCACACCGACACAGCTTCGAGAAGACGCTTATATCCGCCGTGAATGGCTGGAAGTTTGATCTAGAATGAAAAAGAACGATCGTTCTTT
>RFTR01000200.1 GCA_009923345.1 Betaproteobacteria bacterium | reverse complement strand
ACGCCTTCTTGGTCACTTTCTTGGTTTATCGTGATTACCACTGGAGCGAATTGCCCCGCATGGTGCATCGTGTTGTGAAAACAGTGTCGATGGTGATGATGTTGATTGGTTTCTCGGTGGCCTTTGGCTACATGATGACCTTGATGCAAATTCCAGCCAAGATCACCTATTTCTTTCTAAATATTTCCGATAACAAGTACGCATTCCTTTTCATGGTCAATATCTTGTTGTTGGTGCTGGGCACTTTTATGGACTTGGCGCCGATGCTGTTGATCTGCACGCCTATTTTTATGCCCATCATCGCTAAGTTGGGCATTCACCCCGTGCACTTCGGAATGGTCATGATTTTGAATTTAGGCATTGGCTTGATCACACCACCTGTTGGTCCTACATTGTTTGTTGGTTGCGCAGTGGGTAAGGTCACGATGGAGCAAGTCTCTAAAGAGCTCTGGCCCTGTTGTAGACGCATGCATGCAAACGGTATTTATTACCCACCCGACGCATAAATTTGATACCTATTTCGGTCAAACCGCGCTAGCGCAATTACAAAAAATTGCGCGGGTGCGGTGCAATCCCGCGCAAGATGATTTAGAGGGCGAGGCCCTCTTGCAGCACATACAAGGTTGTGCGGTTGTTATTGCTTACCGCCAAACTCCGTTTGACCATAGGGTGTTTGCGGCCATGCCAGAAGTAGTGGCTGTTGTGCGATGCGCTGTAGATATCCGCACCATTGATGTAGACGCTGCCAGTGCACAAGGCATCTTGGTGACCCAAGCCAGTCCTGGCTTTGGCCCTGCTGTTGCAGAGTGGGTTGTAGGTGTGATGGTTGATTTGGCGCGTGGCATTAGTCAGGCGCGTTCTATTTACCAATCGGGAATGTTTCCTGTCGCACCCATGGGGCGCCAATTGCGTGGGGCGCATTTCGGGGTCGTTGGCTATGGCCATATTGGACGCACTGTGTGTGGCATTGCCCAAAGCTTAGGAATGCATGTGTGTGCATACGACCCATTTGTTACAAGCGGCGATGAGGGCGTGCAGATGTTGGATTTGCCTGAGTTGCTCGCACACTCTGATTTTGTAGTGTGCTTGGCACCTGCGAATGCGCAAACAGAAAATCTATTCAATGCCACAACATTTGCGAGGATGAAGCGAGGGGCATTCTTTATCAACCCTTCCCGTGGAAATCTGGTGGATGAAGAAGACTTGCTTCGCGCATTAGATAGCGGGCATTTGGCCGGAGCGGCCCTTGACGTTGGCAGAGCGCCAGATCAAATGCCAAGCCCTAAGCTGGCGCAGCACCGACTTGTGATTGCAACGCCACATATTGGCGGACTAACACCGCAAGCGATTGAACACCAAGCGATTGAAACCGTCGTACAAACAGAACAAATTCTGCGAGGTATAGCGCCCATAGGATCTGTCAACGCAGCTTTTGCAAAAAGATTGTCAAGGTTATCCTTGAGTGTTTAAAAAAAGACGCACTTTTCTACCTATCCACCGATTACCTTTTTTAGCCTTTAAAAGTTTATGCCCCACTTAGCCCCCACTATTACCGAACTTCGCGTGATCCCTGTTGCAGGACACGACAGCATGTTGCTCAACCTCTCCGGTGCGCACGGCCCTTTCTTCACACGCAATATTTTGATATTGACAGACAACGCAGGTAATACGGGGATTGGTGAAGTCCCCGGCGGAGAAAAAATCCGCAAAACCTTAGAAGACGCTACGCAACTGGTTGTAGGCCAAAGCGTTGGCAATGTGCAAGCCGTGCTCAACCATATGCGCACGCAGTTTGCTGATCGCGATGTGGGTGGGCGTGGCTTGCAAACCTTTGACTTACGCACCACCATTCATGCCATCACGGCAGTCGAGTCTGCCTTACTAGATTTACTTGGCCAACATTTAGGTGTTCCAGTGGCTGCGCTATTAGGTGAGGGCCAACAACGCTCATCGGTTGAAATGCTTGGTTACTTGTTCTATGTAGGTGATAGAACCAAAACAGACTTGCCTTACCGTACAGAACCCAATGCAAATAATGATTGGTTTCGACTCCGCAACGAAAAAGCATTGACACCAGAGGCAGTCGTACGCTTAGCCGAAGCAGCACGAGAAAAATATGGCTTTGACGATTTCAAACTCAAAGGCGGTGCGCTTGCAGGCGAGGCAGAGATTGATGCCATACGAGCTTTGCATGAACGCTTCCCACAAGCGCGTGTCACGATTGACCCCAACGGTGGTTGGTTGCTCAAAGACGCGGTGCGCTTGATGCGTGATTTGCATGGCGTTGTGGCTTATGCAGAAGACCCCTGCGGCGCGGAAGAAGGCTTTAGTGGACGCGAGGTGATGGCGGAATTTAGACGCCAAACAGGATTGCCAACGGCTACCAATATGGTGGCTACAGATTGGCGTCAGATGGTGCACTCTTTGTCTTTGCAAAGCGTAGACATTCCTCTGGCAGACCCACATTTTTGGACTATGGCCGGTTCCGTGCGTGTGGCGCAAACATGCCGTGATTGGGGCCTAACTTGGGGCTCGCATTCCAACAACCATTTTGATGTCTCGCTGGCCATGTTCACCCACGTAGGCGCTGCAGCACCGGGCAAAGTGACTGCCATGGATACGCATTGGATTTGGCAAGATGGCCATGGTTTAACGCAAGAACCTTTGCAAATTGTGAAGGGCCACATACAAGTGCCCACGGCGCCTGGTTTAGGCGTGCAGTTAGATATGCAAAAAGTAGAAGCCGCGCACCAACTCTATTTGCAACATGGTCTTGGCGCACGTGACGATGCGACTGCCATGCAATACCTCATACCAGGCTGGAAGTTTGACCCCAAGCGCCCCTGTATGGTTCGATAAATAATTTCAAGGAGAACTCTATGCAATTGCCCTCACTCAAACATGTAGTTAGCGAAGACGAATGGAACTTGCGCGTCAACTTGGCTGCTTGTTACCGCTT
>RFTR01000199.1 GCA_009923345.1 Betaproteobacteria bacterium | reverse complement strand
ATGGAAGTGACGAACAAATTCAGGGACATATGGTTTTAAAAATCAGTCCCAAGATAAAGCGCCGCCCGATTGGTACTCAATCACGCGAGTTTCGAAGAAATTACGTTCTTTTTTCAAGTCGATCATTTCGCTCATCCAAGGGAAGGGGTTTTCCTCGTTGGGGAACAACTGCTCGAGACCGATTTGGGTTGCGCGGCGGTTGGCGATATAGCGTAGGTAGCCTTTGAACATGGATGCGTTCAAGCCCAACACGCCACGTGGCATGGTGTCTTCGGCGTAGCGGTATTCGAGTTCAACCGCTTGCATGAACAAGCCTTTGATCTCTTCTTTGAAAGTCGCCGTCCACAGGTGTGGGTTTTCGAGTTTGATTTGGTTGATTAAATCAATACCAAAATTGCAGTGCATGGACTCGTCACGCAAGATGTACTGGTATTGCTCTGCAGCGCCAGTCATTTTGTTTTGGCGGCCGAGTGCCAAAATTTGGGTAAAGCCAACGTAGAAGAAGAGACCTTCCATCAGGCAGGCAAACACTATCAAAGACTTCAACAGTTTTTGGTCAGTCTCGGGCGTACCAGTATGGAAGTGAGGGTCCATGATTGCGTCGATGAAAGGAATCAGGAACTCGTCTTTATCTCGGATAGATTTAACTTCGTGGTACGCATTGAAAATCTCGGCTTCGTCGAGGCCCAAAGACTCCACGATGTATTGGTAAGCGTGGGTATGGATCGCCTCTTCAAACGCTTGCCGCAACAAGAACTGGCGGCACTCAGGCGCTGTGATGTGGCGGTAGGTACCCAACACAATATTGTTTGCCGCCAAAGAATCAGCTGTGACGAAAAATCCGAGGTTGCGCATGATCAAGCGGCGCTCGTCATCGGTCAGACCGTTAGGGTCTTTCCACAACGCGATGTCACGCGTCATGTTCACTTCTTGCGGCATCCAGTGGTTGGCGCACGTGGCCAAGTATTTTTCCCAAGCCCATTTGTATTTGAAAGGCACCAACTGGTTCACATCGGTGTGGCCATTGATGATGCGCTTGTCTGCAGCATTGACGCGGCGAGCACTGGTAGCGGCAGCTGTTGATGCAGCAGACACTGGTGTGGCTAGGGTTGGGATAACAGGTGCTTTTGCGCCGTCATCCAAGGTGCGCAGGGTGACTGGCGCTTGTGCGCTATGGGAAGTTGTAGAGGGAGGTGTATCCATCAGGCGGCTGGTCATGCCGCTTGCGAAGGGGAGTGGTGCTGAAGGTTTTACTTCTTCGTCCCAGGTCAACATAGGTTATTTTCCAATTCTCAGATTATCGATGCAATGCACCCAAACGCAAAGCGTTGCGAGGGTGCAGAACGGGTTTGTGTTGTGCAAATACAAATGGGCGTGATTGCCAATCACTGACAAGCTTCGCAAGTCGGATCGTCAACACCACAAAACTTCACGTCGGTGGCGGCCACTGCGCTCAACTGTTGCGCTTGCGCAGCCATCGCAGCAGCTTCGAGTGCACTCAATCCACCGATGGGTGAGCCTGAAGACACTGAGTTGTGTGAACCTGCTTGCACCGTGGACTTTTCGACTTGTTGTGCGCTAGAAGTGCGCAGGTAGTAGGTGGTTTTTAAGCCGCGTAACCAAGCCAACTTGTAGGTCTCGTCCAATTTCTTGCCGGATGCGCCCGCCATGTAGATGTTGAGCGATTGCGCTTGGTCGATCCACTTTTGGCGACGCGATGCGGCTTCGACCAACCATTGTGGTTCCACCTCAAAGGCTGTGGCGTACAAGGCTTTGATCTCTTGTGGCACGCGGTCGATCGGGCGCAATGAACCGTCAAAGTGTTTGAGGTCCATGACCATCACGTCGTCCCACAAACCGAGGCGCTTCAAGTCGCGCACCAGGTAGCTATTGATCACCGTGAACTCGCCAGACAAGTTGGACTTGACCGACAAATTACCAAAGCAAGGTTCGATGGAAGCGTCAACGCCAATGATGTTGGAGATAGTCGCGGTTGGTGCAATCGCCACGCAATTGGAATTACGCATGCCGTCTTTGGCGATTTTGTGGCGCAATGATTCCCAGTCCAAAGTGGTGGATCGGTCTACATCTAAATAACCACCGCGAGCAGTCGCGAGAAGGTCTAAAGAGTCCAAGGGCAAAACACCTTTGTCCCACAAAGAACCTTTGTAGCTTGCATATTGGCCGCGTTCTTTGGCGAGTTCAGTCGATGCCCAGTAGGCGTAGTAGCAAACCGCTTCCATCGAGCGGTCCGCAAACTCGACGGCAGCTTGTGAGGCGTAAGGAATACGCATTTCGTACAAGCTATCTTGGAAAGACATGATGCCCAGGCCAACAGGGCGGTGGCGCAAGTTCGAGTCACGCGCTTTTTTCACGGCGTAGTAGTTGATATCGATCACGTTGTCGAGCATGCGCATCGCGGTAGAGATGGTGCGTTTGAGTTTGTCGTGGTCGAGTTCTTGGCCGTTCGCGCCTTCGATCAAATGCTGTGACAGATTGACCGAGCCGAGGTTACAGACCGCGGTTTCAGTGTCGCTGGTGTTCAACGTGATTTCGGTACACAGGTTGGACGAATGCACAACGCCCACGTGCTGTTGGGGTGAGCGCACATTGCATGGGTCTTTGAAAGTGATCCATGGGTGGCCTGTTTCAAACAGCATGGTCAGCATCTTGCGCCACATGTCGGTAGCTTGGACGGTTTTGCTGGGTTTGATTTCACCGCTCTTGGCTTTGGCTTCGTATGCCACATAAGCTTTCTCGAACTCGGCGCCGTAGAGGTCGTGCAAATCAGGAACATCTGAGGGCGAGAACAATGTCCACTCGCCTTTTTCCATCACGCGACGCATGAACAAGTCTGGAATCCAGTTGGCGGTGTTCATGTCGTGGGTGCGGCGACGGTCATCGCCAGTGTTTTTACGCAGCTCTAAGAACTCTTCCACGTCTAAATGCCAGCTCTCAAGGTATGTGCAGA
>RFTR01000198.1 GCA_009923345.1 Betaproteobacteria bacterium | reverse complement strand
ATATCGGCATAGAGCGCATAGTTCGAACTCAGCGCCAAGATGCCGTGTTCCTCCGCTAACGCTTTACATTCAAACCATGGTTGTCCCATCTTGATGCCGAGCGCTTTCGATTCGTTCGAACGCGAGACAACGCATCCGTCGTTGTTCGACAACACCACAACAGGCACGTCTTTCAAATCTGGACGAAAAACCCTTTCGCAGCTGACGTAAAAATTATTGCAGTCGACCAAGGCCAATTGCTGAATCTGCACAGACATACGGCTAACACAGCTTATGCAGATTGAAGGTGACAACACCCCAGACCACAAAGTCATCCTCTTCCTTGATCAGTCGAACAGGATAAATATTGTTCTCTGCCACCAACTTGACGACACCACCACGCCGGTACAAGCGCTTGACGGTGAATTCGTTGTTTAACAAAGCGAGCACGATGTGGTTGTGCTTGGGCGTCACGCTACGGTCTACCACCAAGGTATCGCCCTCATAAATGCCCACCCCCGTCATCGAGTCGCCTTTCACCCGAAAAAGATAGGTCGCGTCTTTGTTGCGGATGAGCTCTTTGTTGAGGTCCACCCGTTCTTGGGTGTGGTCTGCCGCAGGGGAAGGGAAACCGGCTGGCACCTTCCAGGCGCAAACATCCAAATAGAGCGGATGAGAAAGGGCTTGCCGAGGATGGTTTAATAGATTTAATGAATTTTGCATAAAACCTATAATACTGTTTTTATATACAGTATTGCAAGTATTTTGATATAAACCACGCAAACCCATAGGAGCCGGCATGACCCGCAAATTTGTAGATCTCTCTATTTTTTTAGAAAACGACGTCATCAGTGATCCGCCCGCCTTTGCGCCCAAGATTGAATACTTCACGCATGAAAACACGTTTGCGCAAATAGAACCTTTTTTCCCAGGTTTGAAAAAAGAAGACTTGCCCGATGGAGAAGGTTGGGCTGTCGAATTCGTGCATCTGTCTACCCACAACGGCACGCATCTTGATGCGCCCTACCACTTTCACTCCACGATGGACAAAGCCTTGGGGCAGAAAAAGCCGGCCATCGCCATCCATGACGTTCCGCTGGAATGGTGCTTTCAGCCAGGCGTCAAATTAGATTTCCGCCATTTTGAAGACGGCTATGTTGTTACTGCAGAAGATGTCGAAGCTGAATTGGCACGTATTCAACACAGCTTGAGTCCCTTAGAAATTGTGGTGATCAACACACGTGCTGGTTCACGGTATGGCTCGAACGACTACGTGTCGAGTGGATGCGGCATGGGATACGAAGCCACCATGTATTTACTAGAGCGTGGCGTGCGACTGACTGGTACCGATGCTTGGAGCTGGGACGCGCCGTTCGTTCACACGGCACAGAAATACGGCGAATCGCAAGACGCTTCGCTGATTTGGGAAGGCCATAAAGCAGGACGCGATATTGGTTATTGTCATATCGAAAAAATGCATAACTTAGAAAGCTTGCCTCCCACTGGTTTTTATATCAGCTGCTTTCCACACAAAATTCGTGGCGCATCCGCGGGGTGGACACGTGCTGTGGCGATTTTTGATGATGCGTTGATGGCTTCGCAGTAAATTAAATTTACGAAACGCTACGCTTCTGCATTACCCAAAACGCAATCCAACCCTACCTAGGACTCCAAAGTCTGCATCTACATGATCGCCGGGGTTTAGCTCCAGTGGCGTCATGCAGGTTCCAGTGGTGACGAATTGGCCAGCGTACAAACTGATGTCTTGCGACGTGAGTTCATTGACTAACCAAGTGAGTGCAATTCGAGGATCGCCTAAAACTGCAGCACCAGTGCCTTCTCGCTTCCATACCGCACCATTTGAAGCAGTGACTTGCGCGTGGACAGCGTGTTTGCTGAGATCTATGTCTCGCCACGACTCTGGCGCTTGGGGGCCTAAGATAAATTGATGGGCGCAGGCATTGTCTGCCAGTAATTGCGCTTCCCCGACTGCCGTGAAAACGCTATAGCGCGAATTGGGTATCTCGAGCGAGGGATGCAAAGCGCTAACAGCATGCATCACCTCATCTAGCGAATATGCTGTTGCGCGAGCTACGAGATCCGATCGCATGACAAAAGCAATTTCTGGTTCCGCAACACGCATCCAATTGCCGTGCGCGGGAACTTCATCACCATCTTGCAACACTTGTCCAGACAAAATCCGCCCCGCCATAGGGCCGCTGACATTGATATGCGCCTGACCCACTGCACTGGTCGCTGCGATTTTCCAACCCAATACGTTACGTGATGCCACCATGGGCAGCATCGCTTGAACAGCGTAACCTTCTTGACGGTTTTGTGGCCTATAAGCTGCGGGCAATGCGTCCAACTTGGTGTTGCTCTGCCAATTTTCCCAAATCGTTCTGGCGGCTTCTTGTGACAAGTGCTTATCCATAATTGCTAGACCTATAAAGTAACCAGTACGGGCACTGGTGGTTTACTGCAAGTGCATAAAAAGTATACGAGGGCCATTATGGTTTGTTAGTCGCTGGTGCGAGAAATTAGAATTCTCTGCATTACCCATCCGAAAGACCTTCTCTGAATACCCCATTCAAAAAAATCGCCGTTGTTGGCGCAGGCGCTGTTGGCAGCTTTTATGGTGCGATGCTTGCACGTGCTGGACATTCGGTCACTTTGATTGGCCGACAAGCGCACATGCAAGCTATTGCCCAAAACGGACTTCAGCTCGATTTGGCAAACTCTTCTAGCATCGAAAGCGTCCCACTTCAGACCAGCACAGAAGTCTCTGCAGTACGGGACGCTGACTTGGTCTTGTTCTGTGTGAAGTCAACTGACAGCGAGACCGTTGCGCAAGATATCGCATCCCACTTGTCTGCACACTCTGTTGTCATCAGTCTGCAAAATGGCGTTGAAAACTCTCTGCTGATTTCGCGGCATGTGCAAAATGCTGTGATACCCGCTGTTGTCTATGTTGCTAGCGAAATCACCGCACCGGGTTGCGTCAAGCACCATGGCAGAGGAGATTTGGTTATCGGAACCATGTCGCCTCC
>RFTR01000197.1 GCA_009923345.1 Betaproteobacteria bacterium | reverse complement strand
GCCACACTGGGCACGGCTTGCACGGGGGACCACATCCAAAAACTTTTCCGATTCACCGACAACGTCGTGTTTGCTTTTGACGGCGACAGCGCTGGTCGCCGTGCCGCAAAGAAAGCACTAGACGGTGCACTCAGTTTTGCCAGTGATGTCAGAAGCATCAAGTTTTTGTTTTTACCCGCTGAACACGACCCCGACAGCTACATCCGTACTTTTGGTAAGGAGGCTTTTGCCCATGCTGTTACCGAAGCTGTACCCTTGAGCCGAATGTTGATCGAAGTCGCCCGTGAGGGTTGCGACTTGCTCAGCGCCGAAGGCCGTGCACATCTGGCCAGCAAAGCCAAGCCTATGTGGATGGCATTACCTGATGGCGCGCTCAAGCGCCAATTGCTTGGAGAAATCGCCAGCCTCTGCGAACTCGGCACCAATGAATTGCAAGATCTTTGGATCCCCACTATTCCAAACGCCAAACGCAGTGTCGATTTCAAGAAAAAACCCCGCACTTGGACGCGCGGTACGCGGCAAATTCCTGCTGGCCGCGCCGACCATGCCGCGCGGGTGTTGCTATCAAACATGGAAATTTGGCAAGAACTGTCGGGCGAGGACCATGACCTTTTGTGTAGCCTGGCCCCGCCCCACGGCCCTTTATTTGTATGGATTGACCACCAACACCACGAGCACGGCACCCTCAGTTGGGCGGCTTTGCTAGAAGGACTACGCGGCCATGAGAGCGAGTCCTTGGCAGCGCGAGTGATGGCCACCAGTTTTGCCAACGCGATGAATGACTCTGACGCAACACAAGCACAAGACTCTAACGAAGACAAACACGCCAAAGATGCGCGAGAAGAGCTACGTAGCATTTTGCAAAAAATGCTGCTAGAGAACTTGGACGCCCAAATGAAGCAAGCGATTGAGAACTCGCAATCTGACCCGACCGCCCTGACCCGCTACAAAGCCCTTTATGAGCGACGCAAGCAAATTGGCAATGCCTCCGCGCCTAGCGCCTAGCGCCTAGCGCCTAGCGCCTACGCCTACGCCTTAAAAAGTCTCAAATTTAGCTTGCAAATCAAGGGGGTTTCGGTATAATTCATATCTTTGGCAAGTGCGACAGCAGCACCTCCGGGCCAGGCCAACCGTGACATCAGCGCACGACTCGCCACTAAACCGCAAGGACTGCACACCAAATGTTCGCCCAACTCGCTTGCCCAATTTCCAGGGTTTCTCCCTTTCCCAGTTCAATTCCGTGCGGTTTTCAGCGCGGAATGTGTGTGTTTATTTGAAGTTCAGGAGTTTCCATGCCCGTCGCCTCCAAATCCAAAAAGCCAGCGCCCAAAAAGCCAGTCAAAAAAGTTATACCAAAAGTTGCGGCCAAGCCTAAAGCTAAGGTAGCCGTAAAACCAGCAGCCAAAGCAAAACCAGTCGCTAAAAAAGCATCTGCAAAACCTGTTGCGAAATCCCCAGCCAAAAAAGTAGCAAAGACTGCCGCCAAGCCAGCGGCCAAACCAGCTCCTAAGGTAGTTTCAAAAGTGGCAGCTAAACCAGCTGCCAAAACGGTTCCCGCAAAAGCTCCCGCTAAGAAACCAGCGGTTGTTGCGCACGCCCCAAAAGCCACTGGCAAAAAAGCTGCTAAATCTGCTGCCAAAGGAAAAGCAGGTAAAGGTTTAGACGACACCGATTTAAGCGACATTGAAGCCGACCTCGAAGGCGAAGAAATCGTATCTGCAGAAAAAGTTAAACCTCTGCGCATGAAGATCAGCAAGGCAAAAGAACGCGCCTTGATGAAAGAATTCGGTCTCGACGAGACCGTGCTGTCTGAAGAAGACATGCAAAAACGCCGTCAGCGCCTTAAAACCCTGATCAAACTCGGCAAGACCCGTGGCTATCTGACCCACGGCGAAATTTCAGACCACTTGCCCGACAAACTAGTCGACGCGGAAACCATGGAAGTCGTGATCTCCATGTTGAACGACATGGGTGTAGCCGTTTACGAGCACACGCCAGATGCTGAAACACTGCTCCTGAACAACAACACACCAACAGCCGCCACTGAAGAAGAAGCCGAGGAAGAAGCCGAAGCTGCCCTCTCCACCGTCGACAGCGAATTCGGTCGCACAACCGATCCTGTGCGTATGTATATGCGCGAAATGGGCACGGTTGAATTGCTGACCCGCGAAGGCGAGATTGAAATTGCCAAGCGCATCGAAGGCGGCTTGATGGACATGATGCAAGCGATCAGTGGATCCCCAGCCACCATCGCCGCGATTTTGGCTATGGCCGGCGAAATTCGCGAAGACAAGGTTGTGATTTCCACCATCGTTGACGGATTCAATAACCTCAATGAAGCCGACGACTATGTGGCTGAAGAAGACTTCGACGAATTCGATGAAGAAGATGACGACGACGGCAAAGGCGGCTCTAAAGCGCTCACCAAGAAATTGGAAGAGCTGAAAACTCAGGCCCTCGCCCACTTCGACCGTATGCAAACGCACTTCGACAAATTGCGCAAAGTCTATGACAGGGAAGGCTATGGCTCGCCCGCCTACCTCAAAGCGCAACAGGCTTTGACCACCGAGTTGATGACCATCCGCTTCACCGCAAAAACCATTGAAAAGCTATGCGAGATGGTGCGCGGCCAGGTCGATGAAGTGCGCAAAAAAGAACGCGAATTACGCCGCATCATTGTGGACAAGTGCGGTATGCCTCAAGCCACCTTCATCAAAGACTTCCCACCCAACCTGCTCAACATCAAGTGGGTAGAAAAACAAGCAGCGGCTGGCAAGCCTTGGTCTGCCACCATGGGTCGCAACATCCCCCCTATTCAGGAACTGCAACAAAAACTGATCGACTTACAAGCGCGTGTGGTCGTGCCTTTGGAGCAACTCAAAGACATCAACAAACGCATGAACGAAGGCGAGCGCAGTTCACGCCACGCCAAGAAAGAAATGATCGAAGCCAACTTGCGTTTGGTCATCTCTATCGCCAAGAAATACACCAACCGTGGTTTGCAATTCTTAGACTTGATCCAAGAAGGCAATATCGG
>RFTR01000196.1 GCA_009923345.1 Betaproteobacteria bacterium | reverse complement strand
ATTGGTGTGAAATTGAGAGAGGACTTGCTCGAGGTTCATCGTCATTCTTTCACCGCACGCAAACCATCGATCAATTGATCGATTTTGTCGTGGCTCATATAGCTACACATATTGCGGTCATTGACCAACAACACCGGCGCATCGGCGCAAGCACCCATACATTCACCGGGTTGCACGGTGAACATACCGTCCGATGTGGTTCCGCCAACATCTACACCAAGCTTCTTGCACACATATTCCAGCGCACCTTGTCCGTGGCGCAATTGGCATGGCAAGTTGGTACACACATTGATCTTGTACTTGCCTACGGGTTGCAAGTTGTACATGTTGTAGAACGTGCTGACTTCGTGCACTGCCATTGGTGCCATGTCTAAATGGACGGCAATCGCACGCTCGCTGTCTGCACTGACATAGCCTTGCTCTTGTTGCACGATGGCCAAACAAGCCATCACAGCAGATTGTTTTTGGTCATCGGGATATTTCGACAATTCGCGATCAAAGCGCGCAATCGTTGCGGCCGACAGCGGTGTGCTGTGGAAGGTGGTGTCAGAACTCATCGGTCAATTTCCCCGAACACAATGTCCATCGTGCCGATCACCGCCACGGTGTCAGCGATCATGTGGCCACGGGCCATTTCATCCATGGCGGCCAAATGGGCAAAGCCTGGTGCACGGATCTTCAAACGATAGGGTTTGTTAGCGCCATCGCTCACTAAGTAAATACCAAATTCGCCTTTGGGATGCTCGACAGCAGCGTAAGCCTCGCCTTCGGGCACATGGAATCCTTCGGTGAAGAGTTTGAAATGGTGGATCAACTCTTCCATGTTGGACTTCATTCCTTCACGGGTAGGCGCTGCGACTTTGTGGTTGTCAGTGATCACAGCGCCTGGGTTGACGCGCAACCAATCTACACACTGTTTGATGATGCGGTTGGACTGGCGCATTTCTTCTACACGCACCAAATAACGGTCGTAGCAGTCACCGGTTTTACCGACAGGGATATCGAAATCCATGCGGTCGTAGACGTCATACGGTTGATGCTTGCGCAAGTCCCACGCGACTCCAGAACCACGCAACATAGCGCCAGTAAATCCTAGGTTCTTTGCACGCTCTGGCGTGACGATGCCGACATCCACCAAACGTTGCTTCCAAATGCGGTTGTCGGTGAGCAGGGTCTCGTATTCGTCGACCAACTTTGGGAAGCGTTGCGTGAAGTCATCGATGAAATCGAGCAAGGAGCCTTGGCGGTTTTCATTCAAACGCGCCATGGCTTTGGCGTTGCGAATTTTGTTGGCCTTGTATTGCGGCATGGTGTCTGGCAAATCGCGGTAGACACCACCTGGGCGGAAGTAAGCCGCATGCATACGTGCACCAGAAACCGCTTCGTACATATCGAATAAGTCTTCGCGTTCGCGGAAACAATAAATCAAAATGTTCATCGCGCCGCAGTCAAAGCCATGGCAACCCAACCACAACAAGTGGTTTAACAAGCGGGTGATTTCGGCATACATCACACGGATGTACTGCGCGCGTACAGGCACATCTAGGCCCATCATTTTTTCAATGGCCAAACAGTAAGCATGCTCGTTACACATCATGGACACATAGTCGAGACGGTCCATATAAGGCAACGATTGGATATAGGTTTTACTCTCAGCCAACTTTTCCGTCGCGCGATGCAACAAGCCGATGTGTGGATCTGCGCGTTGCACGACCTCACCATCTAACTCCAGTACTAAGCGTAATACGCCGTGGGCTGCGGGATGCTGGGGGCCTAAATTGAGGGTGTAATTTTTGATATCAGCCATGATCAGTGGATACCGCCATAGTTGTCTTCACGGATGATGCGAGGCGTGATTTCTCGAGGCTCGATCGTGACGGGTTGGTAAACCACACGTTTTTGTTCTGCGTCGTAACGCATTTCCACATGGCCCGAGGTTGGGAAGTCTTTGCGGAATGGATGCCCAATAAAACCGTAGTCAGTCAAGATGCGTCTCAAATCCAAGTGGCCTTCGAAAACGATGCCAAATAGATCGAAAGCTTCACGCTCAAACCAGTTGGCTGAATTCCAAATGTCATTGACCGATGCAATGACAGGCACGTCGTCACTCACCACAAAGCTGCGCACACGCAAACGCCAGTTATGCGTGATCGACAGCAGATGGCTCACCACTGCAAAGCGCGGGGCATCGGTGAATTTGGAATGCGCACCGTCTTTGTATTGCGAATAATCTAGGCCACACAAGTCGATGAGTTGCTCAAAGCCTAATCGGGCATCGTCACGCAAGGTTTGCGCAACCCCGTGATAGTTAATTGGCGCTACGGTGAGCGTGAGTTCGCCCAAAGCAGAGTCCAAGTGTTGGATTTTGTCGCCCAACACCTCGTGCAATGCGGCCTCTAAAGTTTGAATGGAATGGCTCATGGGTATTGGGTTCAGCGCGCAATAGTGTTTTCACGACGGATCTTGCTTTGCAATTGCAAGATGCCATAGAGCAATGCTTCTGCTGTAGGCGGACAACCAGGAACGTACACATCGACAGGCACCACGCGGTCGCAACCGCGCACCACGGAATAGCTGTAGTGGTAGTAGCCACCGCCATTGGCACAAGAGCCCATAGAAAGAACCCAACGTGGCTCAGACATTTGGTCATACACCTTGCGCAAGGCTGGTGCCATCTTGTTACACAAAGTCCCAGCCACGATCATCAAGTCAGATTGGCGTGGACTCGGGCGAAACAACATACCGAAGCGGTCGATGTCGTAGCGCGCTGCGCCAGCATGCATCATCTCTACCGCACAGCAGGCTAAGCCAAATGTCATGGGCCACAAGGAACCTGTTTTAGCCCAGTTAACCACTGAGTCATAAGAGGTGGTGATAAAGCCTTCTTTGAAAACGCCTTCAAGTGACATGCAACTTCCTTATTCCCAATCAAGCGCTCCCTTGATCCACATGTAGGCAAAGCCCAGCACGAGAATGGCAAGGAAGATCATCATGTCGATAAAACCAATAAAACCAATTTCTTTGAGCGCGACAGCCCA
>RFTR01000195.1 GCA_009923345.1 Betaproteobacteria bacterium | reverse complement strand
GCAAAGACGAAGCCGAAAAAATAGCTAACAAGATCAAGCAGTTGCAATTGCAACCGCAAGTCTTGACGCTGTGATTGCATGATGCAAGCGCTAGGGTCTGTGGACTGGATTCTGCTGGCCGTATTGGGCTTTTCGATGTTGCTGGGCCTGTGGCGTGGCATAGTGCAAGAGGTGTTGTCACTCGCGGGCTGGGTTGCAGCCTTTTATTTGGCACAGTATTACGCCCCCAGCATGGCGCAATGGTTGCCGATGGAAGGCAGCAGCGAAATGTTGCGTTATGCCGCGGGTTTCGTGGTGGTGTTTATGGGGGTGTTGATCGCGCAAGTGCTCATCACGGGCGTGATCAAAAAAATGTTATCGGTGGTAGGGCTTGGTGTCCTAGATAGATTGTTTGGTAGTCTGTTCGGGGCTTTGCGTGGGATTGTGATTTTGATGGCTGCTACCGTATTGGTTGGTATGACGCCGATGCGTGAATCTGAGGCTTGGCAACAAGCCCAAGGTGCGAAATGGTTGAAAGCGCTTTTGCATGTTTGTAAGCCGGCGTTGCCGGCAGACTTTGGAAAGTACATCACCTAATGTGTGGAATCGTCGGCGTTGCTAGCAACGCACCAGTGAACCAATTGATCTATGACGCCTTGTTGCTGTTACAGCATCGCGGCCAAGATGCTGCGGGTATCGTGACGCAGTTAGACCGTAAATTTTTCATGCATAAAGAAAAAGGCATGGTGCGGGATGTGTTTCGTACACGCAATATGCGCGCGTTACCTGGTAACAATGGGTTGGGGCAGGTGCGTTACCCCACGGCGGGCAATGCGTTTAGTGAAGAAGAGGCGCAACCTTTTTATGTCAATGCACCGTTTGGTTTGGTGTTGGTGCACAACGGCAACTTGACGAATGCGCATGTATTGAAGGCCGAGTTGTTTTCACAAGACCATCGCCATATCAATACAGAGAGCGATTCAGAAGTCCTACTCAACGTGTTGGCGCACGAGTTAGAAAAAACCACCCGTGGGTTATCGCTCAACCCTGCCGATGTATTCGAAGCTGTGCGTCGCGTGCATAGGCGTGTGCAAGGTTCGTATGCCGTCGTGGCCATGATCGCGGGCCACGGGTTGCTGGCATTTCGTGACCCTTTTGGTATTCGCCCTTTGTGTATGGGTCGAGGCAAGGACGGCACTTATATGGTGGCTAGTGAGTCGGTTGCTTTGGAAGGTACGGGTCATGTGTTTGAGCGCGATATTGCGCCCGGTGAAGCGGTTTATATCGACCTGGTGGGTAAGTTAAACACCAAACAATGTGCAGACGCACCCCAACTCAAACCCTGCATTTTTGAATTTGTGTATTTGGCCCGACCTGACTCGACGATGGATGGCATGTCGGTTTACCAAGCGCGTTTGAACTTAGGCGAGACCTTGGCTAAGCGCGTGGTCTCCACCGTGCCGCCGAATGAAATCGATGTGATCATTCCAATTCCAGAATCTAGCCGGCCTAGTGCCACGCAACTTGCGCATTTATTGGGTGTTCCTTATCGCGAAGGCTTTGTCAAAAACCGTTATGTCGGTCGTACCTTCATCATGCCGGGCCAAGGGGTGCGAAAAAAATCGGTGCGACAAAAACTCAATGTGATCGCAAGCGAATTCAAAGGTCGCAATGTGTTGTTGGTCGATGACTCGATCGACCACCAGTCGCGAAATCGTGCAAATGGCACGCGACGCTGGCGCACGCAAAGTCTATTTAGCCAGCGCTGCGCCCCCTGTACGTTTTCCTAATGTGTATGGCATTGACATGCCAACACCCCAAGAGCTGGTGGCACATAACCGCAGCATTGAAGAGATACGTGAGCTCATTGGATGTGACGCCTTGATTTACCAAGACGTCGACGCTATGAAACAAGCCGTGCGTAACGCGCAGTCCTCGGGCAGCCCTCAACTCGATGGATTCGACGCATCCTGCTTTGATGGTGTGTACGTGGCGGGTGACGTCACCGCGCAAGACATCGCCAAATTGAATGAAAACCGTGTGAGTCAAGAAGAGGGCGATGAAGACCATTCGCGCTTGGCTTTGCCCAACGCCTCGGAGTAATTGACATGAGTCGCCATCCCTTACCAGACAACCTACACCTAGACACCTTGGCCGTACGCGCCGCGGTTGATAAAAGCCAATACGGCGAAAACTCGGAAGCTCTCTACCTCACATCGAGCTTTACGCAACCTGATTGCGAAACCGCTGCCAGACGCTTTTCCGGCGAAGAAGATGGATTTATTTATTCCCGTTTTACCAACCCAACCACCGCGAGCATGGAAATTCGTTTGGCTGCTTTGGAAGGATCTGAGGCCTGCATCGGCACTTCCAGTGGCATGTCCGCTGTGTTGTTGTTATGTATGGCTTTGCTCAAAAGTGGTGACCATGTGGTGTGCTCGCGCTCAGTGTTTGGTTCCACCATTAAGTTGTTAGGTTCTGAGTTTGCTAAGTTTGGTGTGTCCACCAGTTTCGTATCGCAAACCGATGCCAATGCTTGGAAACAAGCGATGCAGCCCAACACCAAACTGTTGTTTGCTGAGACGCCGACCAACCCTTTGACCGAGGTGTGCGATATCCGTGCATTGGCTGATATCGCGCATAACGCGGGCGCTATCTTGGCAGTCGATAACTGTTTTTGCACGCCTGCTTTGCAACGCCCGATTGATTTTGGTGCGGATGTGGTGGTGCACTCCGGTACCAAATATCTCGATGGTCAAGGACGTGTTGTCGCTGGCGCTTTGTGCGCCACGCAAGCTATGGTCAAAGAAAAGTTTTTGCCAGTCATGCGCAGTGCTGGTATGAGCTTGTCGCCCTTCAACGCATGGGTGGTTCTTAAAGGGCTTGAGACACTCGGCATTCGGATGGAAGCGCAATCGCAACGCGCATTGGAATTGGCCACTTGGTTAGAGTCTCATCCCAAAGTTGCGCGTGTGTATTACCCAGGACTCTCAAGCCACCCACAATACGCCTTGGCCATGGCGCAACAATCCGGCAAAGGCGGAGCAGTGTTGTCGTTTGATGTGCACGGAGACACTCCAGAAGCTGGGCGCAAAAAC
>RFTR01000194.1 GCA_009923345.1 Betaproteobacteria bacterium | reverse complement strand
TTGGCGTAGTCGCTCCACTTCTTGATGAATGCGTCATTGGTAGGATTCTTGATGCTCATGAAGTAGTTCCATGCTGCCAAGTGACCCACCAATGGCTTGGTGTCTACGCCACGCAACTCTTCCTCACCAACTGAGAAGGCTACGACAGGAACATCTTTAGCTTTCAATCCAGCATTGCCAAGCTCCTTGTAGAAAGGCACATTGGAGTCTCCGTTGATGGTAGAAACCACAGCGGTTTTGCCACCCGTAGCGAATTTCTTGATGTCCGCCACGATGGTTTGGTAGTCAGAATGACCGAATGGGGTGTATTTCTCGTCGATGTCGGACTCTTTTACACCTTTACTTTTGAGGTAAGCACGCAAAATTTTGTTGGTCGTGCGTGGATACACATAGTCTGTACCGAGTAAGACCCAGCGCTTGGCCGCACCACCGTCTTTGCTCATCAAATAATCAACTGCAGGAATCGCCTGTTGGTTGGGAGCTGCACCCGTGTAGAAAACATTCTTGCTGAGTTCTTCACCTTCATATTGGACTGGATAGAACAACAATCCGTTCATTTCTTCTACAACCGGCAATACTGATTTACGGGAAACAGATGTCCAGCAACCAAAAATAACTGAAACTTTGTCTTGACCCAGTAGTTGCTTGGTTTTTTCAGCAAACAAAGGCCAGTTCGAGGCTGGGTCGACGACGACTGGTTCGAGTTTTTTGCCGAGTACGCCACCCTTGGCGTTGATCTCGTCAATCGCCATCAAAACAGTGTCTTTTAAAACTGTTTCAGAAATGGCCATCGTGCCAGACAAGCTGTGCAAGACACCAACTTTGATCGTGTTTTGTGCCAATGCATTTGGCACTGCCACAAACGATCCAACCGACAGCGCTGCGGCTGCGGCTAGGGCTTTGAGATTTCCTCGACGATTCATCATGGGTTGAACTCCAAAAAAGGTTGGTAAGCGCGGGTAGCAATTCACTCGCTGAATAACTCTTTGCAAGCCCTGTGCCAACCTCTTCACACCCAGAACTTAAATACATCTCCTATATAGATGACTGCATCCCCCATGAATCAGCACCTAGAAAATGCATCAAAATGGTTCGCGCACCACGGTTGTGCGACCTTTGTCGCACCATTTCGTGCACTGTCTCGAAATGCGAGAATAATTTCCGCACAATCGCAAGGCATATAAGTTGCATGAAAATGAAGCTATGGAACTCACACCCCGCGAAAAAGACAAACTTCTAATTTTTACGGCTGCACTTTTGGCGGAACGTCGTCAAGCCCGTGGATTGAAACTGAACTACCCAGAGGCCATTGCCCTCATCAGCGCCGCCGTCATGGAAGGCGCGCGAGACGGCAAAACCGTTGCCCAACTCATGAGCGAAGGCAGAACCATCCTTTCTCGCGCAGACGTGATGGACGGGGTCGCTGAGATGATTCCCGATATACAAATAGAAGCCACCTTTCCAGATGGCACCAAACTCGTCACCGTGCACCAACCCATTGTTTAAAAAGCGAGACTGACATGCAACGATTTGCTATACCCCTACTTTGCTTGCTAGCGCTTTCTGCGCAAGCCCACGAAGGCCATGGCCTTGAGGGCGCTTCTCATTACCACGCCAGTGACATCTGGGGATTTCTGATGGCACTTTGTGTGGGTGCTTTTATGTGGTGGCTCAATAGCCGAGGCAAGTGAGGCGCAAATGACTCCTGGTGAACTTTTCATTGACGAGGGCCATCACGCCCTCAATCCGAATAGACGCACTATCACGCTCGTTGTTCAAAACACCGGCGATCGTCCTATCCAAGTGGGATCGCACTACCACTTTGCAGAGACAAACGCAGCCCTTGGTTTTGATCGCAAAGTGGCACAAGGCATGCGTTTGAACATCGCATCAGGCACAGCAGTGCGTTTTGAACCTGGCCAACAAAGAACCGTTGAACTAGTGGACTACGCTGGTAACAGGCAAGTATTTGGTTTTCGTGGCCTGACCAGTGGCCCTCTTTCATCCAAATAAATTAAGCGCAAGGAAAATTCGCATGGCAACGATTGGCAAACGCGCTTACGCTGAAATGTTTGGTCCCACCGTGGGCGATAGAGTTCGCTTAGCGGATACCGACTTGGTGATTGAAGTTGAACAAGACTTCACCCTACGCGCCGGAGGTTATGGCGAAGAAGTGAAATTCGGTGGTGGCAAAACGATTCGTGATGGCATGGCGCAAAGCCAGCGCACTCGCGATGGCTCTGGCAGTGGCGCTCAAGCTAGTGGTGCAGTAGACACCGTTTTGACCAATGCTTTGATCGTGGACCACTGGGGCATTGTGAAAGCCGATATCGGATTGAAAGACGGTCGCATTGTTGCAATTGGTAAAGCCGGCAATCCAGACACACAACCGGGTGTTGACATCGTGATTGGCCCAGGGACCGAGATCATCAGCTGCGAAGGCAATATCGTGACGGCGGGTGGTATTGACACGCATATCCACTTCATCGCCCCACAACAAATTGAAGAAGCCCTCACCAGTGGCGTGACCACCATGATTGGTGGGGGCACCGGCCCTGCCACCGGCACTTTTGCCACGACTTGTACGCCAGGCGCTTGGAATTTGGAGCGCATGCTGCAAGCCGCAGACGCTTTTCCGATGAATCTAGGTTTCTTAGGTAAAGGCAATGCGTCTTTGCCGGATGCCCTGCATGAACAAATCAATGCAGGCGCGATTGGTCTTAAGTTGCACGAAGACTGGGGCACGACACCCGCCGCGATTGATAACTGCTTAAACGTGGCCGAGGCGACGGATACACAGGTGGCCATTCATACCGACACTTTGAACGAATCTGGTTTTGTAGAAGACACGGTCGCGGCATTCAAAGGTCGCACCATCCACACCTTTCATACAGAAGGTGCTGGCGGGGGACACGCGCCTGATATTTTGAAAGTAGTAGGTGAGGCCAATGTGCTGCCTTCTTCCACCAACCCCACCCGTCCCTACACCATCAACACGCTAGACGAACACGTCGATATGCTGATGGTCTGCCATCACTTAGACCCTGCTATTGCAGAAGATTTGGCGTTTGCTGAAAGTCGTATTCGT
>RFTR01000193.1 GCA_009923345.1 Betaproteobacteria bacterium | reverse complement strand
AGACAATTTGTGTAAATGAAAGGTGACAGATGAACCAAACAGATCAAGCCGTTTACACCGACACCGTCGTACGCCAGTTCTCCATCATGGCCGTCGTATGGGGTGTGGTGGGTATGTTGGTGGGCGTGGTAATCGCGTCCCAACTAGCTTGGCCAGAATTGAATTTCGGCATTCCATGGCTCACGTATGGCCGCTTGCGCCCCTTGCATACCAATGCGGTGATTTTTGCCTTCGGCGGTTCGGCCCTGTTTGCCACCAGTTATTACGTGGTGCAACGCACTTGCCACACCGCTTTGTTTTTGCCCAAGTTGGCGGCCGTGTCGTTTTGGGGTTGGCAGTTGGTCATTTTGGCGGCCGCCATCAGTTTGCCTTTGGGCTATACCCAAGGTAAGGAATATGCAGAACTCGAGTGGCCGATTGATATCTTGATCGCTGTCGTTTGGGTGTCTTACGCCATTGTTTTCTTCGGGACCTTAGGTATTCGTAAGGTCAAACACATTTACGTCGCGAACTGGTTCTTTGGCGCTTTCATCATTGCCGTGGCTTTGTTGCACATTGTGAACAGCGCTGCGATCCCCGCAGGTTGGATGAAGTCTTACTCTGCTTACGCTGGCGCACAAGACGCGATGATCCAGTGGTGGTACGGACATAACGCGGTCGGATTCTTTTTGACCGCTGGTTTCTTGGGGATGATGTATTACTTCATCCCTAAGCAAGTCGAGCGCCCCGTGTATTCGTATCGCCTGTCGATCGTGCACTTTTGGGCTTTGATATTCACCTATATGTGGGCGGGCCCTCACCACTTGCACTACACCGCCTTGCCAGATTGGACGCAGTCATTGGGCATGGTTTTCTCATTGGTTTTGCTGGCGCCTAGTTGGGGCGGCATGATCAACGGCATCATGACTTTGTCTGGCGCGTGGCATAAATTGCGTGATGACCCTGTTCTTCGTTTCTTGATCGTATCTTTGTCTTTCTACGGTATGTCGACTTTTGAAGGCCCCATGATGGCGATCAAGACGGTCAACGCTTTGAGCCACTACACCGACTGGACGGTTGGACATGTGCACTCCGGTGCCTTGGGTTGGGTCGGCTTGGTCTCGATGGGCTCCTTGTATTTCTTGGTACCAAAGTTGTTTAGTCAGAAAAAAATGTACAGCGTCCCTGCGATTGAGTTGCACTTCTGGTTAGCAACGATTGGTATCGTGCTCTACATCGCTGCGATGTGGATTGCGGGTGTGATGCAAGGTTTGATGTGGCGTGCTATCAACGAGGACGGTACGTTGACTTACACCTTTGTGGAGTCTGTCAAAGCGACTTACCCCTTCTATGTCATCCGTTTTGCAGGTGGTTTGCTCTATCTAGCAGGCATGTTGATCATGTTGTGGAATGTGATCAAAACCGCCTTGCAAGGTGAAGCACCATTAGTGTCTATTCCCGCCCCAGCGCACGCCTAAGGAGTTATTGATGTCAGACGAACAATCCAAAGGTTTTTCGCACGCGCGTGTAGAGACCAGCAATTTATTGATGATCGTATTGATTTTGGTCTCGATCGCATTCGGCGGCTTGGTAGAAATCGTGCCTTTGTTTTTCCAAAAATCGACTACCGAACCTGTGACAGGTGTTTTACCCTACACAGCTTTGCAACTCGCGGGGCGCGATATCTATGTGCGTGAAGGTTGTTACAACTGCCACTCACAAATGATTCGTCCCTTCCGTGCAGAGACATTGCGTTATGGCCACTATTCGGTAGCGGGTGAGTCAGTCTATGACCACCCATTCCAGTGGGGTAGCAAGCGTACCGGTCCAGACTTGGCACGTGTTGGCGGCAAATACAGCGACGAGTGGCACCTCATCCATTTGAATAATCCACGTCATTTGGTGCCTGAGTCCAATATGCCTGCCTACCCTTGGCTGTTAAAGAACACCGTAGATGCTTCGCAGATGCCTACGCATATGGCCGCATTGCGTAAAGTCGGCGTCCCTTATAGCGACCAAGACATTACGAAATCGACTGAAGAAGTATCTGGAAAAACCGAAATGCAAGCACTGATTGCCTACTTGCAAATGCTCGGATTGGCGCTGAAATAAAGAGGTGATGTATGGATATCAATGACCTACGCGCCCTGACCACAGTCCTCTCGTTTGCTGTTTTTATAGGCATCTTGGTGTGGGCCTTTTCAAAGCGTAATGCGCAAGATTTTGAGGAGGCTGCAAGGCTTCCCCTGGACCTCGAAGAAGGTCCAAAACCCTCTCAAAGGAATTGAGCCATGAGTGATTTTTCAAGCAACTATTGGTCGATTTTTGTCGCCGTTGTTTCGGTACTTGGTATTGTTTACTGCGCTTTGCTGCTGTGGTTCTCATCGCAGGTCAAAGTGCAATTGCATAACCCAGAAGACTTGACTACGGGCCATACCTGGGATGAAACATTGCAAGAAATGAATAACCCACTCCCTCGTTGGTGGTTATGGTTGTTTATTTTGACGATGGTGTTTGCGGTGTTTTATTACATCGCCTATCCAGGTTTGGGTAGTTTTGGTGGACAGTTGGGTTGGACTTCACAAAACGAATACGACCAAGAAATCGCCCAAGCCAATAAAGCACTGGAACCGATTTACGCTGCTTTTGATGCACAAGCACCGGAGAAATTGGCAGGCGATCCAAAAGTGGGTGAGCGCTTGTTCATGAACAACTGCTCGCAGTGTCACGGGTCGGATGCAAGAGGATCGAAAGGTTTTCCTAATCTCACTGACAAAGACTGGTTGCATGGTGGCAGTCCAGAAAAAATCAAAGAGACCATCGCCAAAGGGCGCGTTGGACAAATGCCGCCAATGGCTGCAGCTGTGGGTACGCCTGATGACGTTCGCAATGTCGCACACTATGTGTTGAGCATGTCTGGTAGTCCACACGACTCTGTTCGCGCTGCGTTGGGCCAAACAAAATTTGGTGCATGTGCAGCCTGCCACGGTGCAGACGGTAAGGGCAACCAAGCATTGGGCTCAGCCAATTTGACCGACAAAATTTGGTTACATGGTTGGGGTGAAGAATCGATCGCATCGATGATCAACGCTGGCAAGATCAACCAAATGC